>JAQBWN010000034.1 GCA_027624555.1 bacterium
TCTCTCATTGTTTTCTCCGTAGTAGATATATATCTTATTCCCTATTCCAAAGGAATTCCCCTTTTTGTCTCTAAATTCAAAGGCTATTGAGTTGTTTTTATTCTCGTTGTTTACATATATATTCAACGGCCCATTAACAGGCACGGCAATAATATCCAAATCGCCATCGTTGTCTATATCAATATATGTATATGCATTCACAACATTATAGTTATCCAATCCAAATTCTTTTTGCTCTGCAGTAAAACGCTCCCCGTGATAGTTATGAAAAAAAATGTTAGAGCGAGTATCAAAATATCTGCCCAGAAAACCGTTGGCAACATATATATCCTGCCATTCGTCGTTATCTAAATCAGCAAACTTGGCATTCCAACTCCAATATCCATCATCAGCACCTTTTTGAGGCGCTACATCTTTAAATATTCCTTCTTTTGAACCTTGAAGTAAAATGTTTCCGTTTATCTGGAAAATGGACTTTTCGTAATTTGGTGGTTTTATGCTCGGAGCAAAAAAATTATGGCATACTTGTTTTTGTATTTTATACTCTTGTGGAATTTTGCCGCAAAGACTCTCTTGGTTGCTTTCCCAAGCCAGAAGCATTGTTATCATAATCATGCACTCTTTTTTATCTCGCCCTTCTTTAAAATTTACGCATTGGGTTATATCCCTACCCCAGATAATATGTCTCATTGAAACATTACGCTCGCATAGTTGTTTTTCTTTGGTGCTTTTAATTTCTAAGCACGGATTTTTTTGACCATCAGTTTCGCTGTCAAATGAGCTTATTCCTACCATATAGATATCCATATATAAGTCATTGTTGAAATCTGCGGTATCAGCGCTCATGGTGGCACCTGCGGAAACTGGAATAATGTTATCAGTATTCAAGATCTCTTTCATGCCCCCTCCCCATTACCTATATGAAAAATATCCGGTTCCTCGTGGTCATTTCCAACTATTAAATCCAGATTATTGTCGTTGGTGAAGTCAGAGAGTAAAGTTGATAAGGTTGGTCCAGTTATTTCCGCCAAACTTCCTTCTATAAATTGTAAACCTTTATTGATTACCAATTTATTGGTTTCCGCGCCTTTTTTTGAGGATAGATATCTTATAGAACCAAAAAACCAATTTCCTTGCACAAAATCTAAGTAACCATCCTTATTAAGATCTCCAAATGATGCTGCCTCTGTTACTATTGCTCTTGTATTAGGCACTTCCAGGAGGATAGGATTTTGAAACTTTCCCTTTTTGTTGAGAATAAAATAATTTTTGCCTTCTCCATAACTTGTAACATATATATCTTGCCAGCCATCGTTATTAATATCCACAAACGCAACTACATGGATTCCCAAGTTATCAATTTGGGGTATCTTAATATCTTCTGTGGCAAATGTATTGGTTCCCAAGTTTTTATACAACAAAATGCCATTATTCCCTCTGAGGGCGTAAATTGCACTGGCCACAGCGCGGGTCATCTTTATATGAGCGTGAGTAAAAACTTAGAAGAAAATCTTATTTTGTACGACAGCCTAGATAACGATGAGGTGTTTCCCGAATGCATTATGATGGGCGTTATATATCCAAGGTGGGAAAGTGATATAAGTACTGCAAATCATTTTGAGTATTGCAAGGAATTGAACTCAAAAGTTCCTATGGAGTTTAATCGCTGTTATGATGGCATTGGAGATTTACTTTTAAGCACAGGAGAAGATCCACCCCTTAAAGTATACGACAACTTAAGCAACGATCTTGTGCAATTGTGCAGAAAGGGGTTGAGCTTCCCTAATCTCTTCGTATCTCTTTGTGGTCCAAACGGTGAGCCGACAACTGTATGCGGGGACTAGTCCCTTTTCTCACTAAGGCTCATTATTCTTAGTCTCTCGCAGTAGCTTTATTTCTTCAAGCGAGGGTGAAATCTGGATAAACTGTATATTGCTGTAATCCGCTTCTCCGTTTTCATCATACACGCCGCTCGCAACAATACGGTCTCCCACTTTAATATCTTGCAAAGAAACTATAGGGCCTCTTGGAGTAAAGGGAGTATTTATGGGCCTTGGAGCATCAGTGGATATGGAAATCACATTGTCGTTAAAGTCAACAGATGCCACATCTCCCCAGATCTCAAAAGAAGAAACAACTTCTGCTTCGGTTTCTCCACCAATCACTGTTGCTGCGGGGGGCTCTCCATAATATGGGTTTTCTTTTGCAATGCCAAATATTTGAGTGTTTTCATTCACAGAAATGCCAAATTCGTTTTGCGCTGTATCCCCAAATTCCACTGTGGGACTGTTTAACACATCCTCAACATTTTCTTGTGCGATGGAGGGAGGTAATTCTGCTTTCTTTACTGCCTGGTTCTTTTGAAAAAGAATGAGGATTCCAAGAGCAAGCGCCGTTGCGATAAGTACGATTATGACAATGTTGGTTGCTGAATAGATTTTCATCCCGTCCGAAATTAAACTTGTTATTACTAGTGTCTTCCCGTAGAAATTATCGCTGTTCTGGGGTATTTCGTACGGGATTCATACTGCCATCATACCCAAACCAAACAACGAAAGCAAGCCACAACTATCCACAGATGCACGCGTGGATATCGGGTTTTCCCGATTATAGTTTCTCTCCAAAGAAAGAGTGGGTAATTGCGTTTGCAGACAGATAATCTACATAGGGAAAGTAGTCCGAAAACATTCCATACTCGTTATACATATTTATGGCAAAATGCATCATCCATATGCTAGGGCCCAGAACCTTCGCCCCCGGGTACTTCTTGCAGCTATCTTCAGGGATTACCAACTCTGAAACTTCTATTTCATCAAAAATATCCTGCCCATATGAAACTGACTGATAGAAAAACTGCTTGCCATCCTTACTCTTTGTCGATTTTTCCACGATCCTTTGTAAATACATGTTATTTGCAAACATGCAAGTAATGCCAATATGGAAATGTCCCTGGGCGTCTTTAGCTTCAAACAATCTGAAGGGAGTGGTACGCTGAGCTATAAATCCCATCTGTGCTAACTGGAAACGCCTATTCTCACGATTTCGGATATAGGTTAGAAATTCTGGTTTTTCCACGCTGACTTTGTCATCCAATATATAATCCACATTGGCTACGTGGATTCCCATGCCCGGTACAAACGTACCGCTATCAATACGATAACCTTCTGCAAGTGCCTTGTTGATATCGGCATAGCGGCGAGCTGTTTTCAGCGCTAGTTTCATTTTTTCGACGTCTTCTTTCGAATAGTTGTTTTCTATATCATACTTTGTAGGCGGGTGAATTTCGCCGTTTTCATAGTAAGGAAAATATGTATCATCCACAACGCCGCTATCAAATTCCTCTCGCAACCTATTAGGAATATGACCTTTAAAGTAGAACATCTCCTCTCCGACACTAGGTTCGCGAAAAGGAACAAACCTTATGGGCTGAGGCATGACATCATGTGGATTTAACGCCACCCCTACTTGAAAAACAGTATCGCGAATCTTTAAAGAGCTAGCCAATAAAAAATAGAGTTCCACTGATACTACTGTGGCCAGTATAGCAATTGCAATTAGCGTTAGAAGCCTCATATTTCAAATCCTACCCTTTTAGATTAATAAGTTCCTCGGCCTCGGTGCCGCTTTTGCATATGTGCACCTGCTCGGATTCTCCAAGCTCCTCGCAGAGCTTCTTACTTTGCGCTAAATCGTGTTTTGTGTACCACATAAGCGCTACTCCAATGTTGCTGGCGCAACCTGACAGACTAGCAGGATCGTCCAAGTCAGCAAATGGCTTGCATATTTCAGGCAAAACCCCTTTAAGCTCATGTTCTTCAAGCGAAAGATACTGTTCCACATGTTCCATTTCCACCCCGCCCTTGCACCTCCACGCATAATCCATATCCTCACAAGCTGCTAAGGCATCGGCTATGGGCAGAAAGTTATGCGCAACCAATCCATGCCCTATGCCATGAGCGCACTGGCTCTTGAGCAAGGCTTCTTTCTGGGGATTCGGAGAGCTCACCGTATCACATATATTCTTTACTTTTGAAGTTACAGAATATGGATCTGCCTTATAGCGCACATATCGCTCCATAACTCCGTGAAAGTATCCTTCAATACAGCCGAACTCGCCGGCGGCAAACGCCTTTCCTGGATCAAAATCATATTTCTCCAAGGCCGCTTCCCCGATAAAATGCGCATTGAGATGACAGTCGTCAAGAACTTTCTTTTCTTTTAGTACTTTGGCTTCTGTCATGGCGTACGCTGGCGAGACTTTCCTGACAAGCTCGTTGAAATACGGTCTGAAGCAAATCCATTTATCGTACTCCTTCTCCAGGTCAAAGCATTCTTTGGGCGCTTGGGGCAGACGTTTTGCCAGATAATCGGCGATCAGAAAATAGCCCTCGCCAGCTACCGTGACAAAGAGCGTTATTGCCAAAACTACTTTAAGTCCACTTTTCAAGCGCATAGTGCCCAATGTATTTTTATCCTGAAACTTCAAAGTCAGCTAAGTTAGGCAGCAGTTTCTCAATCTGCTCATACTCTACACCAAAAAGCAAGTATAGGGTTTTAAATCTTGTGCCGAGCAGGCCTTGCAAGCATTCGTTTTGCATTGTTGCATCGGGACTCGCTTCACAGAGCTTGGCAAAATCCAAGAGAGATTGTTTAATTCTTTTTATGTCATCTACGGTAAACTGTTCGCTAAAAATGGGGAGCTCTGCGTCTATAAAGTACTCCGGGTATTCTGATTCTATAAATAGCCCTATTCCTCCTCCCGCGCCCTTGTAGCAGTGATACATTAGATCATCTCTTCCTGTTATGGCTACGGCATCTTCGCAGATCTCATTTCCTTCTACAAATTGGGAAGATAAGAACGCTGGGGCGGCACTATTTATGCCTATGCGAAACAGCAAGAAGCCAAAACAATTCTCCCGGTTGCTCGCTTCTATGTTCAT
>JAQBWN010000035.1 GCA_027624555.1 bacterium
CATAATCAGGAAGAAGCCACCACAAATAGACACATTGTTGAATTGGAATTAGAAGCGCTCGTACTGCGCTATCGGCAATTAAAAGAACAGCCGGCAGTTCACTATATCCAAATAATAAAAAATCATGGCAAGGAAGCTGGGGCTTCACTAGAACACCCTCACCATCAAATATTTTCCGTACCCGTATTACCGAGCGACATCGCTGGCTTATTACACGGAACAGAACGATACGCAAAAACTCATAACGAAAAAGCATTTACAATAATATTAGATTACGAACGAGAACAAAAGAAAAGAATCGTATTCGAAAATGAATACTTTACGGCATTTTGCCCATATGCATCAAAAGTACCGTATGAAACGTGGATTATCCCAAGAAAATCAAACCCATTTTTTGAAGATATAGGGCCAGATGAACGTGCTGCCCTTGCAGAGGCTATGCAACAAGTACTTGGAAGGCTCTACACGGGCTTAAACAATCCACCATACAATTATTATGTTCACTCTGCACCTTGTGATGAAAGTGGGTTCGTATGCGATAAAAGTATCTTCAAGCATTTCAGGTGGCACATAGTCATCATGCCTCGTATTTCCACATATGCGGGGTTTGAACTTGGAACGGGGATAGAAATAAACACCATGCCACCAGAAGACGCTGCTGCTTTCTTACGAGAACAACCGTTGCCGCATTAGGCTCCTTTTCTTCTCTGTCTCTTACTATACTCTTCCAGTGCTTCGTCTAAATCTTTCTCTGTAAACGCCGGCCAGAGTTTTTCCGTAAACCATAATTGCGAATCAGTTACATCCCACATCATAAATCCTGCAGATAAATGCGGCTCACCGCCCGTACGGATAATTAAATCAACGGGTGGTAAATCCTTGGTAAATAAATGCTGCTTAATAATTTCTGGCGTTACGGTTTGCACTCCACTTGCTATGATGGTTTGTATTGCCTGCGTCATTTCATCAACCCCGTTATACGCAAGAAAAAAGTTCATATGGTGATCTGTATATTCGCTCGTTGCATTAATTGCTTTTTGAATTGCGCTTTTTACGAGTTTTGGAAACTTTTCTTCCCATCGCCCAAATACGTTTATTTTTACTTTTCTTCGGTGAATATCATCGCTAGTTGCAAGGTTATGAAATTCTGAGCGGAATAAGGAAAGCAGCCCCGCAACTTCTGATATACTTCGTTTCGTAAAGTTATCAAGAGACATTCCCCATATGGAAATATACTTCACCCCAGCATCTGCTGCGTGCGGCATTATGGCTCGCAGCACCTCAGCGCCTTGTTTATATCCGTCTAGTGGAGATACGCCGTGCTCCGATGCCCATCTTCTATTCCCATCTGGAATAATCGCAATATGCGTCGGAATGCCTGTATTCATAGCTTGAAAGAAGCATAGGTATACTGCGCAAGCGCTTTTAGTTGCGACATGTCTCCGGATATTTGCTCGAGCGCTTCATATGATAACTGCTCATATTTTTGGGCAAGCAATTCTACATCTTCTTTAGTGAATACGTTCATAGTAACTATATCTTCATCACACACATCATCTAATAATTGGAATGCTACGCCAAGATATTCGCCAAATAATCCAAGTTGATCTATATCTTTCTCAGAAGCCTTCGCAACTATCGCTCCCATTCTACATGAGACACGAAACAGTGCGGCTGTTTTTTGTAGGTGGATAGATAGTACTTGTTCTTGAGAAATAGTTGTTCCTTTTGCATCTAAATCGTCTTGTTGTCCGCCAATTGTGCCTTTGCTTCCCGTAGCTTCTGCTAATTCTTGAACTAAGCGTGCATTTCCCATTTTTCCAAGCCATGCAAATGCCACCGTAAGGAGAGCATCGCCCGCAAGAATTGCGGTACCTTCATCAAACGCTTTATGGGAAGAGGGTTTTCCGCGACGCGTATCATCATCGTCCATCGCGGGTAAATCGTCATGTATTAATGTGTATGTATGAAGTGCTTCAATTGCAACAGCAGGCAAAAGTGCCGCTTGGGCTGTGCCACCCAGTGCCTCGCATGATGCAATACATAGCGCAGGGCGAAACCGCTTTCCACCTGCAAATACGCTATATCGCATAGCTTCGTGGAGTCTTAATGGTGCGACCTTACCACTGGGAAGCAGGCGATCTAGTTCGCCGTCCACTTGTTCTCGAATATTTTCTAAATACTTTTGTATATTAGTCATTGGAACTCAGATATTCCTGCAACATAATCCGCGCGGCTTCTGCGTGTTCTTGGGTTAGGTCTGAACCTTCTTGCAGTAAATTATCTTTTGCAGTGCGCGAGGTAAGTGTTTCATCTACTTCGATATAATGCATATCTACTCCGAACTTTTCTTTTATCTGTGAAATAAACTCTCGTGTTTTTTGCGTCTGCTGTGTTTCGCTTCCATCTTCCATATGATACGGAACACCCAGCACAAGCGTATCAATAGATTCTTTATTTATATAATTAGATAATATTGCCAAATTATCTTGCGTTTTTCGATCTATAGTTGCATAGCGATATGCCAACTTTTCGTCCATATGGTCCGTTGCAGCCACGCCGATGTATCGGTTTCCGATGTCTAGCGCTAGAACTTTCATGCAGTCAAAATCCTCGGCCCATCTTTCGTAATTGCAATCGTATGTTCTTCGTGAGCTGCAACCTTACCGCTCGTTGCAATAATGCTCCAATTGTCGGAAGACGTAGCAACATCCGGACTGTCAATTGTTACCATTGGCTCAATTGCAATCACCATACCTTCAACTAAAGCAGTTCCTGCACCTTTTGATCCAAAATTTGGAACTTGAGGATCTTCGTGTAGGCTGTAGCCTACACCGTGTCCTACCAAATCACGAACAACCTCAAAGCCATTACTCTCAACATATGACTGCACTGCATAACCAATATCGCCAGTTCTGTTCCCAATACGAGCCTGCGCAATACCCAAATCCAAAGCTTGCTTCGTTACTTTTATTAGTTTGCTATGCTGCGCTGAAACACTCCCTATACCAACAGTTCTTGCGCTATCCACAATCATGTCATGAAGCGATAGCCCCGCGTCTATGCTTACTATATCCCCTTCTCGAAATGGTGCATCGTTGGGAATTCCATGAACAACTTGATTATTAACTGACACGCAAATAGCAGCTGGGTACGGAGGCTTTCCATATCCTAGAAAAACGGGTACTCCGCCTGCATCTTGCATCATATCTTGCGCAAGCGCATCTAATGCTTTCCCGGTTATTCCAGCTGTTGCTTTTTTTACAAGGACATCAAGAATTGACCCTAAAAGTGCCCCTGCCTCTGCAAGGAGTTCAATTTCTTGCGGAGATTTTACAGCAACCATACGCGACCGCTATATATCAAACTGCTTAATAACGTCCATAACAAGCGCATGCACCTGGTGAGGTTCTAATAATCCGTTCACTCGGTAAAACAGTTCGGGATGTTTCTCCTTTTGAGTTTCAATTACCGGGTACGTAAGTTCCATAAACTGATTATACCGCGTAGTAAATTTTTCTTTTTCATCATCTGGCCTGGTTCCAACTACACCACCTAGCTTTTCACATGCCAGCTCATCTTTATAAGTTGTAACAGGGAATTCTTTTTCCACTTGCAAACATAATCGTCGCTTGCTGTTTCGTTCTATCATCGTATCTTTTTCGACCTCAAGATAAATAACGAGCGGAACTCCATACCCCTCTTCTAAAAGACGACTATTGACGACTTCTGCCTCTTCCATAGTTCTAGGAGTACCATCGAATACAATCCCTTCTCCGCCTGCTAACATTTCATGAACCGCAGCGAGCACTACTTCCGCAGCAATGTCTGGCGGGGTTAAAAATCCATTTTCAACGTAATGCTTTACTTTTCGTCCTAGATCAGTGTTTTCGCGCGCAATTTGACGAAACGCACTACCCGTACTAAATTGGGAATACTGAATATCGTGCGCAAGCATTTCTGCCTGCGTTCCTTTGCCCGCCCCTGGCATTCCCATAACATAGATAACTTTTGGCAATTTCATAGAAACCCTTCGTATTCACGCAATGTAAGCTGTGATTCAATTTGCTTGAGCGTTTCCAACACAACAGAAACTACTATCAAAAGAGCAGTACCACCAATTGTCAGCGTAGTAAGTCCAGAAAACGCCTGAACAATAAGAGGCATTACCGCGATGGCCCCGAGAAAGATAGCACCCGCTAGGGTAATTCTTCGTACAACATATTGTAGATACAACATTGTTTGCCGACCTGGCCGAATACCCGGAATAAACCCCCCTTGCTTCTGCACATTTTCCGAAATTTGCCCTGGATCAAATGTTACTGAAGTATAAAAATACGTAAACACTACGACAAGCACAAAGTATATTGCGCCATAGAATAATTGATTTTGAAACAATTGCACCACAAATTGCGACACAGAAGCAATAATAGTGTTACTAGATGCTATAAAGAAATTTGCGACAATTCCAGGAAATAACATAACAGAAAGCGCAAAAATAATTGGCATTACTCCTGCTTGGTTTACCCGAAGCGGAAGATGTGTTGAGGTGCCTCCCAGCATCCTATTCCCCCGTACTTGCTTCGCGAAACTAACCGGAATTGCCCGCTGACCTTCTGTTACTACCACTACCCCCGCGATAACAATTACCGACACTACAAGAAATGCCGCATAAGTAAACAGCTGGTCTGGAGTCCATGT
>JAQBWN010000010.1 GCA_027624555.1 bacterium
ATGGCTAGGAGAACCGAGGTTTGAAAAAACATTCACAAACCCTAAAAGCCCTGGTGCCACTGAAATGAATCTAGGATACAAGATATTTACTCTTGCGCCTGGTACCTATACGTATAACCTACTCAAAATTACTGATGCCGGAGGACTAGTTTCTAATATTGGCACTGTTGAGCTTACGGTGCTAGCTCCAGATTCAAATCCATGTAATGGATACGATGGAGCAGGAAATGCGTACGATGGCAATTGTGGTGATACAAATGGGTATGACGGTGATGAAGACGATGGAGAAAATGGGTATGATAACGGATACGACAGTGGGTCGTCATCTTCAGGATCTTTTACCGCAATTATCACGAGCCCAGTTTCTGGGGCAAAGTTTTCTCGAGGACAAAACATTGCGGTTGCAGTAACCGGTAGGGGTAAGGTAACATGTGGGCACTGGACATTACAAACTCCTGGAGGGGAAGTAGTTACGTTAACTCCGGCAGATTTTGTTTCAGATACTATGCCAGGGAATTTGTCATCTTGTAAATAACTACTATTTTCTATGAGCATAAATTTCGCAAATCTGACCCAGAAACAAATTATACTTGGCATTATTAGTATTTTGGTTGTATGTATACTTCTTGTTCTTTTGGGAAATATGTACGGAGGGTTTTTAAAGTCACAAGTTGCTCCGTTTAGTTCTGATTATTCTGCGAATGGAAGTATAAAATCAAATGCGGTACAAGACACTGGCGCATATACGTTGAAATTTCAGGGACAAAACGCTACAGGCGCACAAGTTGAAGCTAGTACCGTATTTGAGGTTCAGCAATAACAAATTAAAATTTTTTGGTTTAGTGAGTGTATTGTTACACGCCTTATTTGCGTATAATCAGGGGTTTACTAATGATGAGGGTGCATATTTGTATGATGCAAGAACTATTCTATCTGGGCATTTGCCTTCTGGGGATGTTCTCACCAAAGCCCCTGTGCCAATTTTTTTGTTTGCAATAGGCGAAGTATTTACAGGGAACTCATTATTTGCTGCTCGAATAACAAATAGTATGTTCAGTATTGCAACGGTATTTCCACTGTTTTTTCTGCTACGTGCACTGGGGAATAAAAAAGCTGCATATATAGGCTCCGCTATTTGGCTGCTTGGTTCGGGAACGATCGTATTTCACAGCATGGGGCACACGCAAGTTATTTCCAGTTTTTTTGCAGTATCGAGTTTGTGTTTGTTTGTACTTGGCGTACGTCTGGATTCCGGCTCACGGGCCGGAATGACAAAGTTTTTCCTTGCGGGCATATGCTTTCTTCTTGCCTACGCCAGTAGAAAAACTGCTATTGCGCTCAGCGTGCCAATGGTTCTTTCGTGGATTATGCTTCGTGATTCAAACCGGGGACTAGGTAAGACATTATTTGTATTTCTCCTTGGCTTGTTGAGTGTGTGCGTTCCTTGGGCAGGCGGTGTGTATTATCTCTATGGGATGCAGGGTGTGTGGCATGTGTTTGGTGGAGCATACGGGGATATGGTAGTGAATTCGCAAACTATTTCACCGTGGGCAGGAAGTTCTCCTCATGTGTTTGCAGAGGCTGTGCGTATTGGGTCGTTATATGGAATTCTTTTAATTCTTTCTTGTTTCGCTATTATGCGAAATAACGTTGTTATTGGAGCTAGTTGGGCAGCTACATTAGCAGTGTTGTATTATATGTGGCCAACACGTTTAGTGGAATATCTTGCTGATTTTATACCAGCCATTGTTGTAGCTGGCTCGCTTGCAATAGCGTCTCTTTACCTAGTCCGCTGGCAGCAGTATGTGCTTGGTGTTTTCTTGTTGCTTTTAAGTGCTTTGTCTCTCTACGCAGTACATGTTCAGCCGTGGACTGGAATGTTTGCACGCGATGCTATATTACAAAGCGCGCAGTGGCTTAGGGAGCATATACCTATGCAAGAAGAAATATTTACTGCAGCTGTTATCGTGCCGTATGTTTCTGGTCACAATGTTTTGTATCACGCATCTCATCCACAATGGTACAAATATGATTTTATTTCAGAACAAGATAAGCATACGTTTTTGCCTTCATATGAAAAAGTTACGCAAGCCGTCCAAGAAAAAGTTTCATGGGTGCTTCATGACCAGTTAACTCGATATGCGTATCCAGATATAGACATACGTGCATTTCATGGCGTGTATGTTGTTCCAAACAATACGGAATTTCGGAATAATCCGCTGCGAGTATACTTTCGGGATAAGAAATAGCTATATTAAGCAATATAGTATTATATTCTGTATGAAAACACGCATATAGTATTGCGGAAAATCGGCATTTTGGTATAATATATTGCATGAATACATATATACCGAGAAGTATTGAAGCAGATGTTCGTGCTTCTGCTCAAAAAATGCCAATTATTGTGATGACTGGCCCTCGCCAGTCGGGGAAAACAACGCTCGCAAAGCGTATATTTCCTGAGTACATGTACGCTAATTTGGAGTTTCCCGATGTGCGTCTCTTTGCCGAGCAGGATCCCCGAGGGTTCTTAACTCAATCTAAGACGATGATCATCGATGAGATACAGCGGTTGCCCGATTTATTTTCATACATTCAGGGTTTCGTAGATGAAGATCCTTCGCAGAAATATATTCTTACTGGTTCCAATAATTTTGCGTTAATGCATACTATTTCACAGTCTCTTGCAGGTCGCGCTGCGTTATTTACCATACTTCCATTTTCCATAGAGGAGCTTCGCCGTGTCGCATTGTTGTCCTCTGATTTGCCAACGGCGATGTTCCAAGGGTGGTATCCGCGAGTTATCGCCGAGCAAAATAATCCGCGGGAATGGTACCAGGGTTATATTCAAACGTATCTTGAGCGAGATGTACGCGATACAAGCGCTATTCATATGATGGAGCTCTTTTATGTATTTCTTCGCGTGTTGGCAAACCGTACAGGAAGCCTGCTTAATTATGCTGAAATCGGGAAAGAAGTGGGCGTTTCATCTAATACTATCCGGGGCTGGCTTTCGATTTTACAGGCAAGTTATATTGTCTATACTCTTCCTCCATACCACACGAATACAAAAAAGCGATTAGTAAAATCGTCTAAAGTATATTTTTATGATGTGGGCCTGCTTTGCTCCCTATTGGGGATCATAGAGAAGGGCGATGTATTGCAGCATCCCAATGCTGGCGCTTTGTTTGAGAATTTTGTCATAAGTGAATACATGAAAGAGCAGGCATTGTATGGTCGCATGCATACGCTTATGTTCTATCGGGATCATGCGGGCGTTGAAGTGGATCTCGTGCGAGAAGAGGGGGCTTCTCTTGCGTTATTTGAAATTAAACTGCACAAAACATTTTCATCTGATTTTTTACGAGGGATGAAGTTGTTGCAACATGACATTACAACTGCATCATCATTGTCTGTTGTGTATGGCGGGGAAGTGTCACAAAAGCTTTCAGAGGGTACTCTAGTTGCTTGGAAAGACATTGCCTGAATTCCTCGGTGCGATGCAGTGGCAGGCGAGGGAGCGGTGATGGGAATCAAATTATTAACATGCCACCCCTTCTACGAGATAGTAGTGATGGGCTTGTGCCAAGTATTGCTGTGTCAAAGCGAATAGAGTTGCATCAATAAAATATTGGGATACAATGTATGTATGATTCAGCCTGATTTGATTGCGTATCTGAAGCAGATGAAAGAAGAAGGGTATTCATTGGAGTCGGTAAAGCCTATTTTACTTCAGCAGGGTTGGGTAGAAAATGATATTAATGAATCATCTATGGCTCTATCTGCTCCTGTTGCGCCTTCATTTTCTTCCATAAGCAAGGTATTACCTCAAAAGAAAGAGAAGAAAATTCCAGATTACTATGTTTCTCCAATCAGTATATTGCTTGCCATTGTTCTCTTTTTGTCACTCTATTCTTTGACTGGTCAAATACTCAACGATATTGAAAGTGTGGTTGCTCCGTATGCTGCAAGGACGGTAAGAGATACACCGGCATATCAAGCATTGTCCGAAAAATATTCCAGGAATATTCCCGCTACCGAAATGCTTCGGGTTGAAACAATGTGGAGTACTCATAATAAGAAGGATCGGATAAATCATTTATTCATAGTTGGAATAGTGAGTGCAGTATTTTGGGTTGTGGCGTTTGCTATTCATCATGTAATTGGTGAATCACGTCGTCATTTTTTGCCGCTTTCTATTCCATTTTTCTTGACCGCAGGTGCATACCTTGTTTCTGCGTTGTTTGATATTATAGCTCGCTTGTTCGAGAAAGATGCTCAATGGGCAGTATATACTATACTAATTTTATTTATTGTTATTATGACAGTTGCGTTTATGTTCTACCAAAAGCGTTCACACGCCGAAAAACAACTATGAACTATTTTTTGGAAACAATGGGATATTTCTTCATAGTGCCAGCCATGGTTGTCTGGCTTCTTGTATCGCTCGATGTTGGCCATAGAGTGAAAAAGCCTAAGCTGTTTATGCCCGATGGGTTACTGACGGCTAAGCTCGGGGTGGGACAAAGTTTTCTTATTGTGATACTGATGGTTTCACTTCTTGCAATTTGCGAGCGTATTTTATTTGACTTAAGTCGCGCGTTTGGTGTTTTGAATTACGATTATTTTGACAACCCGCAAACCATTATGGTTCATGCCCTATTTATTATTCCGGTGCTTGTAGTGTCTGTAATTGTAAATATCCTCGTTGGTCAACATCGGCAAAAATATGCTGTAATACTTATGCCATATTTTGCAACAACGATTCTTCTTACTCTGCAACTTATTACTGAAATTTCTGTGTACTTTTCAAATCATCACACAAAAGCAGAGCTATATGTCGTTCTCCTTTGTATTGTATTTATCGCATCGTATGCGATTTGGTACGTTCAAAAGTTATACCACCAGCGTCTCAAGGACATGAAAGTGTGAACAACTTTTACGTTGTGCGTGACAGGTGCTAGTATTTATTCTATGCCAAATGACTTTCGAGAAGCTGTAACATCTATTGTGCTTTGGGCGCTGTCTGCCGGTATTCTTGTTATTGTTCTGATTGTTTTGAGTCTTGTATGAACACGGATGCTCTTGCGTTCCCCATTTACCCATACACCGTTTCCGGGTATTCATTTGGGCAAAGAGTCCGGAGTCGTAAAATATTGTGGGCACGGCATTTGGGTGACGATATTGTGGTTCCGAACGGTACGAGTGTTTCTTCTATTGGGAATGGAAAAGTGGTTTGGGCAGAAGTGCGCGGTGGTACCAAGGAAAAGCGTAATTGGGGAGGCGTGGTTATTATTGAACACGTAAACCCGTCAACGGGGCTCTTTTTTTATTCCATATATGGACATATTACAAATATTGTTGTTGTACTAAATTCAGACATACATCTTGGAGACCCAATTGGCGTTGTTGCTTCAGGAAATACCCCAGAAAATGGATATTGGAAATTAGCACACCTTCATTTTGGAATATATACCGGTCCGTGGATCCATAAAGTTTTGCCTGGGTATGCCCGCCCGTTTGAAGGAAGAACGAAGTTTAGGTGGTGGCAGGACCCAAAACCATTTATTGATTCGTATACAACATGAGTCTTGAAACGGAAAAAATTAAAGAACGCATTAATATTGCCGACGTTATTGGTGAGCACGTGAAATTAAAAGCGGCAGGGCAAAGTTTAAAGGGCTTGTGTCCGTTTCATGCAGAAAAAACCCCTTCTTTTATTGTCACCCCCAGAAAGGCGAGTTGGCATTGTTTTGGATGTTCTTTGGGTGGGGATGTCTTCTCTTTTGTTCAACAAATAGAGGGTATCGATTTTCCTGCTGCGCTTAAACTGCTCGCAGACCGGGCAGGGGTAAAACTTCCCGACAGGCGTCCTGAAAATGAGAGTCATCGCCAACGATTGTTTCGTCTGCTTGCCTCTACTGCACAGTTGTATCATGAAATATTGATGAATCAGAAAGCGGGAGAGCGGGCGAAGCAGTATATGCTAGAGCGTGGCGTACAAGAAAAAACCATGCAGGAATTTTCCATAGGATATAGTCCTCATGCATGGGATACCGTATCTACCTGGCTACGCAAAAAAGGATACACGAACGAAGAGATGATATCTGCCGGAGTTGTTGGTACATCAGGCGCTGGTAAATTATTCGACCGCTTTCGAGGAAGAATTATATTCCCCGTACTCGATTTGCAGGCGCGAGTTATTGCATTTGGTGGCAGAATAGTGCCGTGGCATGAAACGGGGAATGAAGGTAAATACGTAAATTCTCCAGAGACAGCGTTGTATGAGAAAAGAAGGACAGTATATAATCTTTCACGCGCAAAGAAAGTGCTTCGCGGTGGGAATGCTTGCGTGGTGGTAGAGGGGTATATGGACGTTGTCATGCTGGTACAATCAGGTGTTGAAAACGTGGTTGCAACATCTGGAACGGCTTTAACAGAAGAGCATGTTGAACTGTTGAAGCGTTTTACAAATACGCTTCATTTTGCGTTTGATGGCGACAGTGCTGGTTGGAAGGCTACTATTAACGCTACTCAAAGCGCGTTATCTACCGGAATGAGCGTAGATACAATAGTTCTCCCCGAAGGAAAAGATCCTGCGGATATTGCAAAAGAGAGTCCCCAGCGTATTCAAGAAGTTTTAGGGCACACAAAGCCTTTGATGGAGGTGTTGGTGAGCCGTATTGGGGCAGGCACTTCTTCCGAAAAAGAACAAGCGCTTGCCGCGCTTGTGCCCTTGCTTCGTCTTGTGAAAAACCCAATCATGCAAGGCACTATGGTTGAACATCTTGCGCGACTACTCCGAACACCTGAAGCACAAATTATTTCGCTTATTGGTCAAAACGAAACGGTGTTTACGCCACCTGCTTTTCCTGAGCAATTAGGCTTGCCCGCAGAGCATCAGCTGCTTGGCCTATTGCTCGCGTACCCCCAATTACAAGCGGCATACCTTGCGAGTGTTCGTGAGGAGTTCTTTGTTGACCAAATTGCACGTGAGGTGTATAACGAGATGAAGCGAACGGATACTTCTCACGGAGATATTCAAGAGAAGTATAGGTCGTTTTGTATTGCTCTTCAATCAAGGGTAGAAGAGGGTATTAAAACATCCAGCTTTTCTCCGGAGCAGGAGATTCAAACGATTATTCGATTACTTGAGAGACGGTTGATTGTAAGCCAGATGAAAGAGCTTCAATTGCAGCCTCGTAAATTTCAAGTAGCACTAGAGAAGCTTGCGAAAATAGATAATTAATTATGGGCATGCCTCAAAAAAAGAAACAAAAGAAAAAAGTAATAAAAAAACCACTTGCAAAGAAACACAAGAAAGGTTCTTTGCGTCAAAAAAATCTTCCAAAGAAGAAACATAAGGCGAAGAAAAGGTCAGCTCCGAAAATATTTGTAACTGTGGAAGAAGTTATGACTTCAGAAAAGGTGTCTTTTTTATTACAAAAAGGAACACAAACCGGCTTTGTAACGGAAGAAGAAATTTTAAATGGCATCCCGGAAGTTGAAGAGCATATTGAGGCGTTGGAAGTTCTTTTTGATGAATTAGAAAATAGGGGCATTCGCATTGAAGAGCCTCAAGACAACCTTATTGGATATGAGTTGCCGGCATCGTTTGCACCTGTTCGGGAAGTAAAGAAAGAGAAAAAGTCACAATCTACAGACTCTATTATCGACATCAGCAATATTTCAGATGATTCTGTCCAAATGTATTTACGTGAAATTGGAAAAGCGGCGCTCCTTACGGCAGATGAAGAGGTGGAGCTTGCAAAGCGTATTGAACAGGGCGACCAAGAAGCACGAAAGCGTCTTGCGGAAGCAAATTTGCGCTTGGTTGTTTCTATCGCAAAGCGGTACACGGGAAGAAAAAACTTGTCGTTGCTTGATTTAATTCAAGAGGGAAACCTGGGGCTCTTCCGCGCTGTTGAAAAATTTGATTATCGCAAAGGGTACAAATTCTCTACCTATGGTACTTGGTGGATTCGCCAAGCAATAACTCGAGCACTCGCAGATCAATCCCGAACTATCCGTATTCCTGTGCATATGGTTGAAACGATTAATAAATTTACACAAATTCAACGTCGCTTACTCCAAGACTTGGGGCGAGACCCGTTGCCCGAAGAAATAGCTGCAGAAATGGAACTTCCTGTGGAAAAAGTTCGACATATTATGAAAATTTCTCAAGAAACTGTTTCTATAGATGCATCGGTGGGTGATGACGAAGAAGATTCTACGCTCAAAGACTTTATTGAAGATGAAGTTACCATTACTCCGCAGCAATCAGCGGGTAGGGAAATTCTTGAAGGGCATGTGGCAGAAATTCTTGGTGACCTTACGCCCCGTGAACAGAAAATTTTAGAAATGCGTTTCGGACTTTCAGACGGAGTAACGCATACGCTTGAAGAGGTAGGGAAAGAATTTGATGTAACGCGTGAACGTATTCGACAGATTGAAGCAAAGGCACTCGAAAAAATCCGCGATCATCACAAGGTGAAGAAACTGCGCGACTACTAAATTAGCTTCTTTAGCTTCACTAGCTTATAGCTTCGTTAGCTTTTCGCGCAGTAAGCTAATGCAGCTAACGAAGCTATAAGCTTTCGTTATCTAGCTCAGGCTAGATAAAAGTGATTGCGCCGTCATTTCTTTTGGTGCTGGTAGCCCCAAAATTTCAAGTGCGGTAGGAGCAACATCGGCTAAAAACCCGATGGGGTTTCCCAAAATTTGTTGTACTTCGTCGTCATTTTTTGATTGCGCTAACTTGCTATCTGCAGAGATGTACATGACTGGTACGGGGCTATTGGTATGATCCGTAGTTTGTTTATGGGTTAAGTGGTTGATAACCATTTCCGCATTACCGTGGTCGCATGTGAGGAGTACTCCACCACCGTTTGCCAACGCTGCATCTACTACTCGCCCAATTTGTTTATCTATATATTCAACAGCCTCTACGGTCGGCTGAAATTTTCCTGTATGCCCTACCATGTCTGGATTGGCGTAATTCATGACAATAACATCAAATGTATTTTTCTCTATTTCTTCTACGACGCGGTCGGTGATTTCCTTCGCACACATTTTTGGGTGCTGCGCAAAATCCTTTGTTTTAATTGATGGTATCTGGATGTCTGTTTCTCCTTTGTACGGCAAATCTCTGCCAGCGTTGAAAAAATAAGTGACATGTGCAAATTTTTCGCTTTCCGCAATACGAAGTTGCGTTAATCCGCTATCTGCAATTATTTCTCCAAGAGTGTTTGGAATAACGGCATCGGGGAAAAACACATCAGTTTTTACTTTTTCGTCGAAGCTTGCCATGGTCGCAAACACTACGTCTTTGAATGGAGTAACGGGGAATTTGTTGAACGCAGGGTCGGCAAACGCTGCAGTTAATTGACGCGCTCTATCTGATCTATAGTTATAAAATATTACTGCGTCACCGTCTTGAATGGTTCGTATGCTATCCTTTTCCCCTAAAATCATTGGCGATGCCGATTCAAAACTTTGTTTTTCTCCTTTTACATACGCAGCTCTCATTGCGTCTTTCCAGTTTGGGAATGATTTGCCCTTGCCCTCTACGAGGAGGTCGTATGCTTCTTTGGTTACTTCCCAGTTTTGGGCACGGTCCATTGCATAGTATCTTCCAACGATTGTTTCTATTTTTCCAGATTTTGTTTTTTTAATGACGTCTTCTAGTTGCCCTACAAAGCTTTCCCCATCATCCGGTGAAGAATCGCGCCCATCGAGGAAGATATGAATAAATGTTCTGTCTCCGATACCAGCTTCACTCGCGGCTGTAAGTAAGGCAATTTGATGATTTATATGGCTGTGCACGCCTCCGTTACTCAACATTCCCATGGTATGTAATGCAGCGTCCTTATTCTTTTTCACATGGTTTATTGCCTTTATTAATGCCTTGTTGTCGAAAAAAGATTTATCTGCAATTGCTGAATCAATACGAGGCAAAAATTGATACACAATTCTTCCGGATCCAATATTTTGGTGCCCAGTTTCTGAATTTCCCATTTCGCCCCAAGGTAGCCCCACATCTGCTCCACCAGCACGGACAGTAGTGAGTGGGTACTCTTTCATGTACCTTTTCATATTCGGCTGATTGGCGGCCATAATTGCATTACCTTCAGGAACGGAACTAATGCCATATCCGTCTATAATGAGTAAGACGAGTGGTGTTGGACGCTTAGCAGAATTCATATAAAAACGATACCACGTCTATTTCTTTGCCTTGCCGGCCATAGCTTTAGCGACGGCTGGTGGTTTCTTGTTGAGTGATTTCTGTATATTTTTATAATGCCCCTTGAGCTCTGCTACCATTTGAAGCACTCCTTTTACTTGTTTGCGCCGTGACGCGCCGTCTTTTCCGTATAAGAAAATAGCTCCTGCTGCGAGCGCTGCAAGACCTGTTGCAACTCCTCCTGCTATTTCAATATTCTTTTTTGTTGCTGATTTCATAGTTCGTAGCGAGAAGATAAAATAAGTATTATTTCTTTTTCTTTTTTGTACTTCTAGAAAAAATCATGCCAAGGGAACGAAGAAAGTGCAAAAGTCCGTCAAATTCGCCCATAATTTTTTGAATGTTTTTTAGGGTTCGAATTAGTAAAATGCCTACCCAACCGGCAATAATTGAAACGACAACAATAGCTAGTGAGATTATAGCTAAATAAATATCGGTAGAGTCGGGGAAATTCACTTTTTGAGCATAACACAAATTGCCCAAGATATCCCCTTGCACACAAGGGGCCATTTAGTGCTAGACTATAGGGGTAGAGATATTTTATTACTAATAACATGACTTATGGCAAATTCAGCGTTCATGAAGCCAATGACTATCAGCGCAGACCTCGCTGTTGTAGTAGGCGAAGGGCCAATGCCCCGTTCAGAGGTAGTGAAGAAATTATGGGAGTATATTAAATCTAATAACTTGCAGGACCCTGCAAATAAGCGCAACATTGTTGCCGATGCAGCACTAAAGAAAGTGTTTGGTGGCAAAGACGTAGTAAATATGTTTGAGATGACGAAGCTGGTTTCAGTCCACTTGTCATAAGAGAACAGAAATTACGACAATAAAAATATCCCGCGATTGCGGGATATTTTTATTGCTACTTTAGCACGCGTTATTTCCCTTTATACAAATTCCACATCTTTGTTACTTTCCAAACATTCTTGTCTGTAACGTATCCAATGAGTCGAACCTTTTGAGCGTCGGCGTTTATTGCATCAGCAGAGATAGCAACTTTACCATTGTGATTGTAGAACGTTGTGTAGTCATCTCCAAACACCATGTTTACTTTCACGTTTTTGCTCTTGTTGTATAGTGTTGGTTTGTACGTTGAGCTCACCATAAGAACTGTCATGGTATGAGCATTTTTATTAAACGCTTCAAGGTTTCCTACTGCAACAAATGAGCGGTCTTCAATCCGGATAAAACTTACTACGTATGTGTCGTTATCTTTTTTTACTCCTTTAATGCCCACCTCTTGGCCTATGGCCAAGTTACGGTACGTAACTCGTTTATCTTTACCTGCAACTCTTTTGTATACGGTAGAAGCGTTTTTTACGATGAATTCCGTATTATTGCCTACAAGATCAAGTTTACCTTTGCCGGCAACTTTCGTGATATCTATTTTTGCCGTTCCAGCATTGACGTCGAAGTCGGTTACTATGCCTCGGGCAATAAAAGAATATACATTGGTTGCTGCGTGAGCGGATGATGGCAATGCGGCGCTTGCTACAAGCGCAAACACAGCCACAGCCATGCTACTTAAAGAAATAAGTTGTTTCATGGTGAATGTATGATTAATAATTAATACTTCGTATGCATATAGTATACAACTATTTTCACTTCTCGTCGTATGCTTCTTCTAGTTTTACTATATCAAACTTTTTCATTTTATATACAGTAAAAGAAAAACCGCCTTGCGTGAGCTTGGCGGCGCTTGTTGGGGTGGAACTTGCAGGGAGGATGCCTTTATAGCTTAAGTCCGAACACGGCGAAGAGTTGTGTGCGGGTAAAAGCGTTGATGTCGTGAGAGTTTATCTCGTCTTCGATGCGAATGGTCAAATTGTCTTCCTGTGCAAAGAAGTGGATTTTGCGAGTGCTCGTTTCTAGACATGCTCTTTCAAGGCTTCGCAGTTCTTGAACGCATCGCCTGAGCTCATCGTACGGAAATTCGTACGTGTTGGACTCACTGTCGCTGTCTTCGAATATACCGATATACGTACATCGGACTGTGTTTCCCTTTCTGATAGCAGTGAAAACACACTCACCGCTTCTCCTTGAACGTGATTGATGTGTTTCTAGTAGTACCTTTGTGCACATTGTAATGCCTCCAGGTAAAATGGGAATTGTAAAGAGAGCCACCTATAGCGTAGTCCCATCCGTATTTTTTGTCGAATTGATATGTAAAGAAAAACTCGTCATGAATATTGGTTCATGGCGAGTGGTTTTTGTCTACTGGTTACCGCTTCTTGCTAGTAAGCAGGCAGCAGTTGGGAAGCTGCTTTGTATTCGTCGTAACTGTGTGCATGGTTTACGACAGCGTTGCGGGGCGCTGATTCTGAGTGAATAACTCGTCCACGCAGTTCAAGTACGCCATTGCTGTGAACGCTTAAGCTCAGTCGAACGAAACCGTTTTCCGGTGCGTTGCGGAGAATGCGTTTTCGCAACTTTCCGCTTATGCTAATTTCGAGCGGAATTGGCAGTTGCCGTTCTTCGAGTGTGCCTTCTTGCAAAACTCGTGATTGGACGATATTTATCGGGCAGAATGCAATTGTAGTATTGCCCATCGCGTCTCTCCAAGCTCCAGCACCTTCGATCTCAACTTCTGCGGTGTCGCCGTGTTGAATGCCTTGTGATTTCAAGCGTGCGACTAATGATCCTGGTTGTTCAAAGGACAATTGTCTGGTCATCTCTACTCTCCGAGCTAGGACTTTCAAAACGATTTCGATTCTCACATTGAGATTCGAACGTAATTCAAACGTACGCCTGTGGGTAGTATGTGTCAATATTATTTTTTTAGTTGATTCGCTACTTCCACCATTTGTATTGCACACTGTGCAGCTTCAATTGCGTATTCCCGGTTTCTTTCTGTGGCTTGTTCAAGTGTTGCACCGGGGCCAATAATGCCGATTGCGATAGGAATAGAATATTGCAATTGTAGTTGCACGATACTTTGATGCACAACGTGCCCCATCACTTCACCATGCAGTGTTTCACCTTTTTCTATATAGCCCAAGACTATTATTGCGTCAGTGTTATCTTTTTTTAACAATAAGCTTGTTGCGAGTGGAATTTCATAACTACCCGGAACTCGAATTATATCGATTATTTGCACCCCTTCTTTTAGAAGGGTCTCTTGCGCCACTAAAATCATTGGCTCAACTATTTCTGGATTGAATTGTGCCGCAATGATGCTGATGCGTGGTGCCATAGGCTCAGTATTGTACTGGGCAAAAAAGAGAAAAACAAGAATATATGAAAACACCTGTACCTATGAAGGTTCAGGTGTTTTCACGCGCTGCCATGCTACAGTGTTATCTCTTTATCATTTTTACTGCACCTATAAGGATTACGGATCCGAGAAGTGCGACTAAGAATCCATACAGGTTAAAACCTGTGGATGGGTCGCCCCCAAGTAATCCCATAACCCAGCTGCCGATAAATGCGCCAATAACACCAACTACGATATTAAGAAAAATGCCTTGCTGACCATCTGTTTTCATAATGAGAGATGCTACCCATCCTACTAACCCTCCAAATATAAGTGTATATATAATTCCCATAGGTGATTATATTAATAAATAAAATATATGGCTCTTATGTATCAGTATGCCTTAAGTAAAATAATCGCGCTATAGACTTTATATTTTGGGCATACTAAGATAAAATAAAATCTATGAAATTTAACTTCGCACGGTCTGTTCGATTATTTTTTACAGGGCTTGCTATGGGAATAGCAGACCTCATTCCTGGCGTTTCGGGGGGTACTATGGCGTTCTTGTCTGGTATTTACGAGGAATTACTTGAAAGTATTCGCGTTGTTAGCGGTACAACGCTGAAATTTGTTATGCAAGGCAAAATTGCAGCTGCGTTTGCCTCTGTGCCATTTGCATTTCTTATTCCGCTTGTTGGAGGAATTGGAATATCAATTTTTAGCCTTGCGAGCGTGTTGTCTTGGTTGTTACAAACATACCCCGTATTTGTGTGGGCGTTTTTCTTTGGATTGGTTTTAGCATCTGTTCTTATTGTTCTAAAACGAGTTGTTCGTTGGGATGTGTCAGATAAAGTTGCATTTATTGTTGCTACAGTTGTTACATATTTTTTAGTTGGAGCTGTGCCCATAGAAACACCTACTAACTTACTTTTTGTATTTTTTAGCGGTGCAATTGCAATATGCGCTATGATACTGCCCGGCATCTCTGGTTCGTTTATACTCTTACTATTAGGTAAATATCAATATATTCTAGCAGCCGTAGTGCAACGAGATGTTTTGACCCTTATTGTGTTTGCATTGGGTTGTATTGTTGGGCTGTCGCTTTTTGCTCGATTTTTATCTTGGCTTTTTGCTCATCACCACGATATTTCTGTTGCGGTATTGGCGGGTGTTATGCTTGGTTCTATCCGCAAAATATGGCCATGGAAAGAAGTTGAAAATAATATACTTCCGCAAATATTCGATAGTTCGGTTTTATTTGCAGTTGTATTGGGCGTTATCGGCGTTTTCGTTGTGTATGCGCTCGATAGGCTCAAAGTAGTGAAGGAACGAACTGAAGATATTTCAAGCGAAAAGTTTGCCAGCGAACATCAAAAGTCATTAGATAGCCAACGATAATACAAACCTGAAAGTATATTGTTTTGATCTTCAAAACAGTACATAATACGAACATGTCCTGGCCTTCACCTGCAGAAGAAGAATTGCTCGACACTATTTCTTTTGATGAATGGCTGATTGAAGCGTCTACATTTATGGTGAACGTGCAGAACGATGCTATGCAAAATGCGGGGATATTCACCGATGATGTGGTTATATTCCGCAGAGGGCAGAAACCAAAGTCCGGAGATATTGTGATTGCAGATGTAGAGGGGGAATGGATGATGCGGTATTACCAAATAGAAGAAGAGCGCCCCGTGTTATACCCTGCGAACGGCAATTACAGTGTGGTTACACCAGAAGAACTTACCGTTATCGGTGTTATTCGTTCTGTAATTCGGAGGTACTAATGTTGCTCCACGTCGACGGAGACTCGTTCTTCGCATCCATCGAACAAAGCGTAAAACCGTACTTAAAAGGAAAGCCCGTTGTTACGGGAAAAGAGCGGAATATCATTGCGGCCGCTTCCATCGAAGCGAAAATGCGAGGTGTTGCTCGAGGTATGACGTTGTGGGATGCAAAAAAAGTGGTTCCCGATTTAGTAGTGCTTCCTACTGATTACGAAACAGTCAGCCTGTTCTCAAAACGTATGCATGACATTATTCGCAGATATACTCCCATAGTTGAGGAATATGGTGTAGATGAAGCGTTTGCTGATTTAACGGGCCTCAGGCGATATCATCATACTTCGTATGAAGGCATAGCGGCTAAGATGCAGCAAGATATTCACGGAGAGCTTGGTATTACGGTTACGATGGGGATTGCTCCTACAAAAACACTGTGTAAGATTGCCGTTGATAAAGGAAAGCCGGCAGGATTAGTATCTATTTCTCGTTCTCGCATTGATGAATTTTTGCGCGATGTTGCGGTAGAAGATATTTGGAACGTGGGCCCTGCAACAGCTGCACTCTTGCGTAAGTATGGCATGCAGACGGCACTGCAATTTAAGCAAAAACCAGAAGAATACATACAGAAGTTACTTACAAAGCCAGGTATGCAAACGTGGTATGAACTAAACGGTATGCAAGCTATTTTATTTGAAGAACAAAAAGTAAGTTACAAGTCTATTGGAAAAAGTAAAACGTTTACACCGCCATCTAACGACAAAGAATTTGTATTTGCGCAGCTGGTGAAAAATATTGAAAACGCATGTATGAAAGCGCGAAGGTATCATCAGGGAACACGAACTATTGTTATATATCTGCGTACGAAAGAATTTCGTAGTATCGGCATAGAGGGAACTGTTGAACGCGTTACCGCGTATCCCAATGAACTTATCGGCGCAGTGCGGAAAATGTTTGAGCGCGTATGGAAACCAGGATATTATCGGGCAACGGGAGTGTTCCTGTCTAATTTGCAACCCTTGAATCCGATGCAACCTACGCTATTTGAAAACCCTGTAAAACTTATTCGGTATACTGCTCTGTATGGGGCTATTGATAATTTGCGAGAACACTACGGCAAGCACGCAGTTCACTTAGGTGCTTCATTGCATGCGCAAAAAAATCAGCATATATCTTCAAGAGGCGATGTTCCATTGAGGCGCGAGATGCTCATAAAAGGAGAAACAAAACGCAAACGCCTCCCGATACCAATGCTGCAGGTGAAACTACGATAATCTTTATACTAATTTAATACCGTTGCTTTGCTTAATTTGATTGCTCGTAGTGTATCTGCCGGGTCGGATTTCATTAATACAACGTTCGCCGTTTCAATCGCCATCGTCATGCTCATCTTGAACTTCATCCAGTGCGACATTGTCGCAAGAGAACCTTGTTCTTTTGAAACAAGGTTCATATTGCATATGGGGCACGTGTATACTTTTCCTTGATGGTTCATAGATGCTTATTTTTAAGAGAGTAATACACCACCATTCACTTCGGTGTTACTGGCCGGCCGGCTCATTAAAATCGGCGATAACCACATTCGCTCCAGCTTCACTAAGACGATACGCAGTGCCAAAACCAATGCCCATGGCTCCACCAGTTACGATAGCTGTTTTGCCCGTAAGGTTCATGAGTTGTTGCAAGGGTAATTTTGTATTCATATGGTTACTGTATTACTTTTAATAATTATTTTACTTTGAAGCTGTAGCTATCAGTGCGCCTGATTACGCAAGATCCTTTTTCTTGGCTTCGAACTCTTCTTTGCTTACCTCACTCTTAGCATATCGCTCTTTGAGAATATCCAGTGCTGATTTCCCCTTGGTTTGCATGTCTTGCTGCCCAACTAACCATTTTATCAGCAGAACAATACCCACAATAATGATGACCCAGAAGAGGAGCATACCAATTCCACCCATACCAGTCATACCCCACGGACTATATATATTACTCATCATAAATCCGTCACCTCCTTTCCAATTTGATCCTATCATACTCATCATGCCTCCCATCATCCCTATGGTACCAAAAGTGCCTTGAGCACAACCAAGATAACGCTGTCCCATGGCAATGTGCATGGATCGAAGCGACTCGGAACCCTCGCCGCCCATCATGTTGTCCATAACTTTGTGCGCTTCATCGTCGCCGATCATGGCCTGCATCACCGCATCACCTAATTCTTCAAACTGATCATCAGTAACGTCGTCACAGCTAGTATCACTTGAGCTACTAATATTTTGACTGGCAGTTATCTCACTGATTACATCAGAAATAGAGCGGTTGTGACCATTATCCGATTGAGCAAAAGAAATCATCGGCATAGCCACAAGTATGAGCGCCAACAATATATGTGTAACAGTTTTCATGTACCTATCACCTCCCTTGTATGGTCAGTGTCTTTACGATCTTCTTTGCGAAGCATGGGGCAGGTGTATGCCATAGTCTTTTTATGGATTCACTTTAAAACTAAACATCATTCCGTTTTCTAAGTGTTCGGCGATGTGCCAAATAGCACACCAACAGCGATTAAGATTAGTATGATAGTACGTTGATCCATAGTTAATTCATACCCCCGAGGGGTATATGATGCAATAGCGTATGGACCACGTAATCATCAAGATATTTACCCTTGCAATTGCGCGCCCGCTCGGACAATGGCAGGGGGTGGGGAATATTCACCTTGAAGAAGTTCTTCGCAAACATGCGTATACTGCAAGTCAAAGAGGTAGAAGTGGGTTGGGTGGTGGTACAATGCATATATGAATACAAATTCTCCGCTCATAGACGATGTTATATCTATAATTAAAAATCATTCGCTTGCTTCACTAGCAACTGTCTCTTTAGATGGGCAGCCACGGAGCACATTTGTGTACATTACCGCAGATGATGACTTAACCCTCTATTTTATGACTCGGGTAAAGACGAAAAAATATGAACATATTACAAAAAACCCGCGCGTTGCAATCAGTATTGCAGACGAAGCGGGGTACGAGACTATTCAGGCTGAGGGTACAGCAAGCGAAGAGCTTTCTGCAGAAAAGCAGGCATGGATCATTGAACAAATTGTTCACAACGCTGCTATTCATCCAACATGGCAACTCCCTATTAATCAAATGGAAAGTTCGGGCTATGTATGTATTCGGATTGACCTTACTTGGTTGAGATTAGGTAAATTTCATAAAGAACGCGGGGAACGCATGTTCGAACAAATTATTCCGTGATCTTGTAGGTAATATTTTTTCCTGCTTTCGTAAGAGTTTTGTTGCACGGTCTGACCAAGCAACGGGTACTGATTCGTCCGCAGTTCCGTGCATACTTAAAATTTCATTTACTATTTACGCCTGTTTCTAAAGAACCACTTTGCAATCTCAACTAACACAATGTTTGATATTCCAATGCCGAAGACGCCGATCACCCAAGGAAGTGGCAAGGCGACCGTGTTGAGAATTTTTTGCAGTCCGGGATAATAAATAGCGCTTATCATGAGAACAAGCCCAATAAGAATTCCGCTGGTCAAATATTTGTTTGAAAATAGCGGATACGAAAGAATGCTCTTGTCTAAACTTCGGACCGAAAGAGCAACGAGCAGAGAGTATGTTCCAAATGTCGCAAAGATGAACGTACGAACAAGGATTTCTTCATACCCGCGTTGCATAAGGATATAATAAATGGCAAAGAGCAAAATGCTCGTCAAAAGACCAATGGCAAGAATCAAAAATTTCATCACAGGGTCGAAAAGTTGTATGTTGCCTCTCTTCAATGGCTTGTGCGTAAGACTGTCATGTTCTTTTTCGAACGCAAATGCTACAGACGGAAAACTATCGGTAAAGAAATTGACCCATAAAATTTGAAGCGGGTTGAGCGGCAGCGGCAAGCCAGTGATAAGCGCCCCGCCAATAAGAATCAGCTCGTCTGCGATGTTGGAAAATAAGAACACGAGCACTTTGCGGATATTACCGAGAATTTGGCGACCTTCTTCGATAGCCGCAACAATGGTCTCGAAATTGTCATCGAGGAGAACTAAATCTGCAACGCTTTGTGCCACTTCCGTACCTGAACCCATGGCAATGCCTATATCGGCTTGTTTGATACTTGGTGCATCGTTTACTCCATCACCAGTCATGGCCACAACTTCACCCAACTCCTGATACAGTTTTGCGATGCGGAGTTTGTCGAATGGAGTGACGCGAGAAATAACAAGCAGTTCTGGAAGTCGTTTTCGTAGCTCTTTTTCGGATAGCGTTGAAAGTTCCGATGCGTCTAGTACAGAATGTGCACTGAGTTTTATACCAATTTCTCTGGCAACAGCGACGGCAGTACCTCTATGGTCACCGGTGATAATAATAGTCTTGACGCCAGCACTTCGCATGCGACTAATAACGCGCTTGATGCCGGGGCGGATAGGATCATGAAATGTAATAAGGCCATTGAACGTCAAGCCCGACAGGGATACGTCCTTCGCAATGGAAAAGTTTTCTGTGTGATTGATTTCTTTTATAGCAACACCAAGTACGCGTTCTCCGGAGAGTGCGAGGGAATCTATCTGCTTGATTAGTTTCTCTTTTTCCTTTTTTCCGAGAGCAGAATGCTTTAGGAGAATATCTGGTGCGCCTAAAAATATAACAAGGTGTTTGTTCGATTCTTTAATAAGCGATGCGGAGAATTTTTGGATTGCATTAAACGGCATGGTTTGGAGGACATGTTCTTTAGCTGTGATTTCGGCAAAGTCCATTCCTCTCAGGCCGGCCGATCGAACAAGGGCAGTTTCCATGATTCTGCCGTTCATCCGCCATGCATCCGGCTTGTCGTGCGGATTTTCAACAAGTACATGTGCGTTAGTGAGAGCTCGGGCGATTAGCCTTTGTTCGTTGATTTTAAAAGGAATAACCTTCGACATCTCCATTTTTGCCATTGTTAGCGTTCCAGTTTTATCTGTAAGAATTACCGTGGTACTACCTAATGCTTCTGCTGCAACTAATTTGCGTACTACACCTTTTCGTTTTGCCATTCTCTCTACACCAACAGCAAGAATTACTGTCATTGATATTGGCAAACCTTCCGGAATGGCAGAAACAGCGATGGCGATAGCAATGAGAAACATCTCTAACGTAGAATAGCCAGCAAGAATGCCGATTCCAAACACAACAAGCGTTAGAATGGCGAGGGCGATACTTGAATATGTACTGAACGTAATAATTGCTTTTTGCAGAGGTGTTTTTTCGTGCTCAGAAGTTGCAATAAGTGACGCTATTTTGCCGAGTTCAGTGTTTGAGCTCGTACGGCACACAACCGCGGCACTTACTCCTTGAGTTACGAGTGTACCCGCAAAGATCATAGAATCCTGGTCTGAAATTCCCGCTGATTCTGGTGACTTCTTCGTTGATTTTGAGACCGGTAAAGATTCTCCGGTGAGTATGGCTTCGTCTACCTGAAAATCATTTATAAACATAACCCGAGCGTCTGCCGGTGCTCTATCGCCTTGTGCGAGCCGGATAATATCTCCTGGAACGAGTTCTTCTGCATCTATCTCCTTTTCGTGCCCATCTCGGATAACCCGTGCTCGTTGCTTGAGATATGTCTTAATGTTCGAAAGCGCACGCCCCGCCTTATACTCTTGATAGAAGCCTAAGGCGGAGTTGACAAAAACTGCAATAAAAATAAAAATCGCATCTTGGAAGTGCGAAATAAATAGGGTAACTGTGCCAGCAAGCAGGAGAACTATAATGAGTGGGCTTTGTATTTGATTGAGAAAAATCTTCAGTCCCCCCACTTCTTTTAATCGATTGATTGTATTCTTTCCAAAAGCTGTAAGGCGATTGTTGGCCTCCAGCGCAGATAACCCTTTTTCTGTATCCGTCTCAAATAGCTGTTCTGTTTCTGTAACTGATAAATGCCAGAATTTTTTATGTATATCGTATAGTTTTTTCACGTTATATTATGGTTTTCTCGTTAAAATGTTCAGTATCAATAGTAATTATATATCTGTTTACTATGTAAGAACAATGATTGTATGGGTGCCATACGTATCACTTGTGCCAAGTATCTAAAAAGAGCACTATTGCAGTAGATGAGTATGCCTACGACAATATATCCCTCTTCACATCCGTGCAAACTGTGCAACCTAACAGCACAAGCAAAGCACACCATCCAAGATATTCCCTACTACTATTGCTCTGATTGCACTCTACTTTTCAATACCTACTGGGATAATAAGCCACCCTTAATTCCTGAGCAAATTGCAGTTAATGATAAACGAAGAGAAGAACGCTGGCCAGCTGGGGAGGCTGATCACATGTACGAGAAAGGGTGGGAAACACTTGAGTGCATGGGATGGCCGGTTGCCTGGTGGTCGCGTCAGGTTCATGCAAGGTTGAAAAAAATACCTGCATATCAGACGTGGGTGCATCGTTCGATTAAACGGAGGTTTCAGAAAGTACTTGATTTCGGTTGCGGGCATGGTATTAGTGTGACCGAATTACGGAACCGTGATGGAATGAATGTAATTGGTCTTGATCCATTTAGTCCTATATATGAGCCATATATTATTCGCACACCTCTCATTACACACCGCTTCGATAGCGAAATATTCGATGCTATTTTCTCAATTGAAACATTGGAGCATATTCCGAATATCCTTGAGATTTTCCGGGAATTGCATCGTATTCTAAAGCCTGGTGGAGTATTGCTGGTCCAGACCCGGCGTCTTGAAGATACAGAGTATAAAGCTAAGCAAGATAAATGGTTCTACTTAGAAGGTCCCACTACCCATGTATCTATATATAGCGAAGCTGCCATGCGTACCATTGCGGATAAAACAGGTTGGGACTCCGTAAGCTTTCGCGGTGTGCGCTACGCTTTATTTAAGAAAGCTCCAGATAGATAACATCTCGAAGTAATTCGAGAGTACTTTTTTTCTATAAGAAAACCGCCGCGGTGAACCGGGCGGTTATAGGTTGTGTAACATTATATTTGGGGGATGCGACGCTCACCACGTTTTCAGAATAATTTCCAAACTTTGTCGGGAATTTTTTTCTTCAACTCTATTGTTCCTGTAATGGTAATGAAGCGCATTCTGCAGGTGGTCCCCCCATAATTCTTGGGATTGCGATCAATTTCTTCTGTTTCGAAAGGAGTGAAGAATAAATTCTTCCCCCACTTTCTCCAGTTTTCAGCTTGAACGCCTGGAATGTTTTCCCAGCCATCCCATTGAGTGACTTCAAGTACATCCGCGACCTCGTGTAATGAAAATTTGTTTACAATTCCAATTACTTTTCCCATTGAATTTTCCGATGGCCCCGAGCTAGGTATTAGAGCCCCTATGCGAACGATAAATAGCATGATACGTCTCCTTGTGTCTCGTGTTGTTTGTTTAATGTGCTAGGCTCTTTATTGACGAAAATACGTATAAAGTCAAGTAGTCGTGCACTTTTAGATTTTTTTGCCTGTGGATAACTGCTCTTTGTTATTATGATATACTTCATTTGTACAATATATTTGTACAATATATTTGGTATGAAATTAGTTCTCACAATTGCTATCGGTAGTATCCTTCTTGTATCTGGGGGTGTTCAGACCGCTTGGGCCGCAGGAACGGTCAGTGGTACCCTCAAAGGTTCGGGAGGTACAACAGCGGCGGTCTCATATACATTCACAAATGGCAGTACATCAGTTACCGGAACAACATATGCTTCTGGTGTTTTTTCGCAATCGTTAGATGACGGTACGTGGTCATTTACTGCTACTCCGGCAAGTTCATTTACGTATGCATCGAATATATCTCTCAGTTCTATCGTGGTTGATTCCGGAGATAGTTTTAATTTTGGTACGATATACTTTCCTTTCGAAGTACCTGCCGGGTCAGCGGACGATCTTCAGAATGCATTCGGAGCACTTCCGGCTGAATGCAGTTTGTCCGGAACTCCTAAAATCATTCGTGCCTATTATACAGATGAAACAAAAGGAGAGTTTCTCTACGGCGGAAATTCTGCTGCTATTACTGTCGTAGCGAATGCTGCGGGTTTTACGGTAACCGGAGACTATTCTATTCTGGAGGGCAATCAAATAGGTACGAATTCCGTAGCCGCTACCGATAATGGAGACGGCACATACACCATTAGTCATACCCTCGCCAATACGGCCATGGGCGGCGGATTTGCATTAATTCAAGTTACCAGCGGAGGATCTACGACATCAACGTGCTTGGATGGCCCCATAAACATGGATATTCGTTCGCATTTTACGGGAGCAGATACGACAATTTTTTCTCAGGTATCAAACTTTCGCGCAATGACGAATTTTACCATGCATCAAGACGGAATCGTAAAAGTGAAATTTACGAAAGCTCTTAATATGCTGGATCGAACAGTACAGCTTTTTATGATGCGCATTGCGGATAAGATGGTTTCTGAAACGGCAAAACTTGATTTGGACGCGAAAGCCGTGCAGGAAATCCGAAACGCGGGTGCGGAAATAACATTCTATAATGTACCCGATTACGGTTCGGATAAGCCTACTATTTTGCTGGACGGAGAGGACCCTGGAAGCATTGTAAGCGACATTGTATATAGCAGAGAAGCTAAAACACTGACATTTACTGGAGGTCACTTTTCTGAATATACCGTTGTTCCCAAAATTACCGTGAGCTCGCCAGAAGATAGCACAGTCCGCACGACAGACAGCACGTATACGGTTAAAGGGTCTGTGGATGCGGTAGATACGGAAATTAATGTGTACCTGAACGGAAAAAACGTTTTTACGGCAAAGCCTATAGATAAGAAGTTTGAAATCAAAGTAGATTTAAAAATCGGAGAAAATATTATTGAAGTTAAAGCTGCAAACGGAGTCGGAAGTGCATTGCCGATCAAAAGAAAAATAACTCGACTACCAGGTATTTCCATATCTTCTCCCGCCGACGGTAGTCAAACCGCAAACGATACGATCGCCATTGCAGGACGTGTGAATGATACTAAATCTTCCGTACAAATCTTAGTGAATAATGTTAATCAGGGAACAATCGTGCTCGACAAAGATGGAAATTTCTCGCATCCTGTGTCGCTCAAGGATGGAAACAACTCCATTGAAGTACGGGCGAGCAATGATTACGGATCGGCACTAAACGTAAAACGGACGGTTGAGCGTGTTCTTGGCACAACCACCGCAAGTAATGAAGTAGTTGCAGAAACACCGACACTACCATCAACAGGTGTTCCGCTACACGCAAGCGGTATACTACTCTTATGTATATTCGCAGGGTATTGGGTATCTCGATCATCGCGATTGGCGTAATTGGCTTAATACGGGTACATGGCCCAACCCCACCGCCTCCCGGCATCCTTTCATCCTGGCGTACCGGAACCGTAGAGGGGCCTGGTCGAGACATTTGCGAGGGCGCACGCGCATGCCTTCGAATTCCGCGTATTAATGTGCATGTGCCAGTTCATGTAAATGTACCAATCGATAATGAACGTGAATATAATGAGGTGTTGCGAGGTGGCGTTGCGCTGGCACGGGGCAGTGCAACGCTAGATTCTCTAACGGGCAATTCTTTTATTTTTGGGCACTCGGGACGCCTTACGCTCCAACCTTCCTATTTTGACACGGTCTTTGCCTCGCTTGATGAACTTCAAGAGACAGATGAAATCATTCTCGAGGTTGATGGAATTCAGCAGAGATTTCAGGTTTTTGAAAGCTCATCGCGCAGCGCGAAGGATATATCGATACTCGAACAAAAGGAAGAGCGTATTGTTACACTTATGACGTGTTGGCCGTTAAATAGCACCGCAAAGCGATGGGTAGTACAGGCACGTCCCGCTTAAGTTACAAGATAAATATGAAGGTAGTAGAAGGTGCCCTAATGCGTCAATGTTACCGTGCCAAGAACATATATTCATCGCTACCTGACTGCGGTGGAAAGTAGATTGTGCCAGGGTCATACTCTGGTCCCGCCGGTGCTTGTGGCGACAGCTGACAATCGTGAGCATCGCGATATTCTTCGGTGATTACAAGATTCTCGGGCGTAATGCCATATTTTGCATATTCATCTAACACCTGCGGAGTCATGTGGGTAAATACTTCATCGCCAGCTGGTTGATGCATAGGCCTGGTGAATCCCATAGCCATATCAAAATTACCAGTTGCTCGTTCCGGCCCGCGTGCCAAGTTGGCTGAACCGATTCGTTGCCCTGCAGTCACACGCAAGCCTTCCCGCAATGACGGATCAAGATTTATATGAAAGAAAATAAATTGCCACTGCCGCGGGCTAGCTGGATTATTACTGTCAGGGGTCAGCCAAATTTGCTGGTCACCAGGTCCGCTCCGGTCATTATCAATATTGAAAATCTTGCCATTAAATGGTGCAAACACTGCCACTGTATCCACCGTTCCGCGAAACTCAGGCTTGACCGAAATATAGTGCTTCATGGACCGCGGTGTTTTTTCAAGTGTGCCTGTTTGTACCGTAGGGTGCCGGTGGTCGTGGCCGGCGCAACTACGATACTGTGAAAAAGCCTCAATTTGTGACAAGTCAACAGGATTGGCCGTAATAAATCTTTCCGCTATTTCCCGATCTGTCACCGGGCCAGAAAACCCAACCGCCATAGCTATAAAGGTAATCACTATAAATACCATCACACCTAACAGTACTTTTATCCATCGGTTCATAGGATTATAATATCACATCCTACTAAGCAAGCGTATTAGCCATCAATGGCCTCTGTCGTTAAACAGCCTATTGGCTCAATTGTTTCATCATAGAGATTAGACTGATTACGGTATTTTTCCCATGCTTGGTAAAAGGCTTGTATATTCCGCTGGGTACTATCTTTTATGAATGGATCGAGGTACTGAAACGGGCAGAGATGCTGCGGCGGGTTACCACCTTTAAGAATGCCAATTTCAACCAATCCGAATCCAGGAGTGTATTTTGAATCATAATCACTAACTTCAGCAACAATTTGACCAGCAGTTACTCGATCACCAACTTTAACAGTTGGGTTAATGACATGCTCGGTTTCATACCGCCAATTACTTTTTATATCTGGAGCAACCATCACTGAATAATCACCACTGTAGAGTTTTGGGATGTCGACAACGATGCCGTCAACCAGCGAGCGCACCTTCGTGCCGAGTGGTAATATAAAGGTTGGTTGTGGATTACGTTTAGCTGCACCAGCACTACTACTTGGAATACTAAACCCATAATCCATCCAAATGCGGTCGAACTGAAGCTTCTGTTTGGTAAAAACAAAGTCGCCAGCCTTGTTTGTAGCCGGATCATACTCCGCTAAAGTAACCCCGATTCCTTTGAGGAGCAGTGGCGGTTCGTTGGGGTTTGTTTGTCGTGATTCCTGGTTGAGCATGAGGGCAAATTCCTGGCGCGATGCCTGGAGTTTCCAAAATACAATGCCGCCAATAATCAACAAGAGGAGAAAACCAGTAAACATGAGGCTGCGCCGTGGCATGCGTTTATTCTACCATCTTTATTACTATCTAAAAAATTGAAGTCATGAAGGTGTCGGGTACTTCCACGGAAGCTGCAAATGCTAGAAACCCCGTAGTAGACGCTTCGCGTCACTACAGGGCTAAGCCTCAGAAACGTTTTGCGCAATTTTTAGACAGATTATAGAACCTACGAATAAATGTATAATTAATGTTCATTGTCGGTTCGAATAGTGGTATAATTATGCTATGAGAGCACAAGTAGGACTGCAAGAAAAAGCTCGGATCATGCGGAGTAAAGGACGTCCCTATTCCGAAATAGCTGGAAAGTTAGGTGTTTCAAAATCCAGTATAAGTATTTGGTGTCGCAACGTGACCGTGTCGATGCGTCATAAAAAACAATTAAAAAAGATGGCACTTGCGGGTGCTATGAAAGGTAGAAAAAAGTGGGCAGATATGCGCCGTACTCAAAAGAAAGAGTTTCTTGAACAAATTGCAATTGAAACCAAAAAAGATATTGGAATGCTATCGAAACGTGACCGGTTCATCGCAGGCTTGATGCTGTATGCTGGAGAAGGGGATCGAACTCAAGAACGCGTCGGAATGTCAAATTCTAATCCGCAAATTCTGATATTTATATTGAATTGGTGGCACGAATTTCTTAATCTTGACAGAGAGAGCTTTTACGCACATCTTTATTTACACGTAGGTCTAAACGAAAAACGAGCCAAAGAATTTTGGATGAAGACATTACGTATTAAGAAAGAGCAGTTTAAGTACGTGTATCGTCCAATACCGCACCAATCGCATAAGAAGAATATACACGAATTTGGTGTGTGTTCTGTGAGAATAAATAAGATAGCGTCTCACCGAAAACTTATGGGTTGGATTAGAGCAGTGCTGGATAATTGACAAAAGCAATATTCCCTGGTAGCTCAATGGCAGAGCAGCACACTGTTAATGTGCGGGTTGTAGGTTCGAGTCCTACCCGGGGAGCCAAATTGCATGTTGCGAGTTTATTGCCTCGCACTTCGCATACACTGAAACGTTAAGTGAAATTAATTTTTGCCCCTTCAAGTAAATTTATATAGTCTTTCGACATAACAACAAACATGATTCAAATACTCCTCACAGCATTGATGTGGATGTTCGCCCCAATCCCTTGGATCGTTACTGCGATTCATGTACTAATTAAAAATAACGGGTGGCGCGCAAGCCGTGCTAAAGCAACCGTTTGGATTACTTCAATAATAATTTGGGCGATTCTTGCATGGTGGCTCGTACCAAATTATCAAGTTCTATTTGAGCAACAATTCTCAACAAAAATTTCAATATTCTTTGGAATCGCCCTTTTAGTTATCGCCGCCGTAATCGAAATAGTAACTGCTCAAGCACTTGGCAGAAAACGTATTCTTGGCAGTAGCGAATTTGAAAAGTCTGAAGATAAACTGATTACGGCTGGAATTTACAAATATGCGCGCCACCCTAGATACGTTGAACATCCACTATGGTTTGTGGGATTGGGGCTCACGTTTGGATATACATCAATGCTTTGGTTTGCTCTTTACCTATTTGCTGTATTTGCAATAACCGCACACTTTGAAGAGCAAGAATTGATTAAACGTTACGGTGAGGAGTATTTGAAATACAAAAAGAAGACACCAGCTTTCTTTGTGGGGGGCAAAAATTAACTCTCGCCAGCCCTTCGGGACGTTGCACTCTGGCTCGGGCTTCGCCTCACTTAACACAGAATATGCGGTTTCGCTCGGTTGCACCTCGCTCCACCCATATTTGGCACTGGTGAGTCGCTTCGCTCCCAATTGTACCACTGCCAAACATCGCATATTCTGGAACGTTAGCTGAAATATTCCTTTTCTTTTCTGGGCTATCGCCCAATTGTTTTAAAAATTTTCAAATTTC
>JAQBWN010000011.1 GCA_027624555.1 bacterium
CCCGACCGTATCCTTAAGAGGGAACTGCTCTACCACTGAGCTATGAGCGCATGTGTTTACATTCTACGCAAATTTCGCAATACTGCAATATACGGAGAGGTGTCAGAGTGGCCTAATGTACATCTTTGCTAAAGATGTGTACCGCAAGGTACCGTGAGTTCGAATCTCACCCTCTCCGCCAAATTGATAGTTGTTTTTATAAAGGCATTATTAAAGTAATAAAACATGAGAGATAAAACACCCGCCAGCATATACTGGTATAGCCTGAAAGATCCAAAGCCAAGCGAGGCTTTTTTGGGCGAAATGAAAACCACAGTTGCAGTTGTTGGTGGTGGAATGGCTGGTCTTTCTTGTGCACAGAGGATCCACGATGCCGGTGTGCCGGTAGTGGTGATCGAGAAAGATTTTTGTGGAGCTGGGGCAAGTGGTAAAACATCGGGCTTTATTACCCCCGATTCTGAAATCGAGCTTAGTTCACTTCTTGATACGTATGGTCCCGAAAAAGCTAAGCGTATTTGGGAGTTTGTTATATCCGGTGTTGATAGTATTCGCAAAAATATAGATCGTTACAATATTTCCTGTGATTACCAGGTACAAGACTCTCTCTTTATTGCAAATAATGCATCAGGTTTTAAGCATGTTACAAAGGAATATGAGGCACGTACGCAATTAGGGTATACAAGTACGTTGTATGACAATGCTAAAGTTAAAGAAATAATCGGATCAAAAAAGTATGCGGGTGCAGTCAGATATCCGGATACATTTGGTATGAATTCATACCTCTATTGCCAGGCAATGAAAGATGTACTCCGAGCATCCGATGTACCGATATACGAACAGACACCCGCAACAAGCATTGTGGGTCACGAGATTATTACTCCTCACGGGCGCATAACGGCCGATCATATTATTGTTTGTGCCGATAGGTTTATACCAGATCTTGGGGCGTTAAAAAAAGAAATATATCATGTGCAAACATTTTTAGGTATTACAAAGCCGTTATCATCTGATCAAATTCAAGTAATATTTCCAAAAAACCCTATGATGGTTTGGGATACTGACTTGGTGTATAACTATTTTCGACTAACAAGAGACAACCGATTGCTTATTGGTGGGGGAGACCTTTTCTACACCTATGCCCATGACGTAACAAATAATACGTCACGATTTGGCAGACGGCTAAAAAATTATATAAATAAAAAATTTCCTTTAATACATATAGAAATGGAATACCTGTGGCCGGGTATGCTCGGGGTGAGCAAGGATCTGCTTCCAATTATCGGACCAGATGAAGACAATGATTATATTTTCTATGTGGGTGCGGCGACGGGGTTGCCGTGGGCGGCAGCGCTCGGCCAGTATGCCGCTGACCGAATGTTGTATGGTAGAAGTGAATTTGATGAAGATTTTTCACCTCGACGACATTTTGTTATTGGCCGACGGATGCAGTCGCTCCTTCGTACCCCCGCGACATATGCATTGTCCCATGGCATTGCAAAGTATTTATAAAATATTATAATACTTAAATCTATGTCTAAAGCCTTTCTAGTAGTTCCAATTCTACTTGCCATCCTGTTTTCTTTGGTACATCCCACCCAGGCCGTCATTCGAAATCTAGAGGGGGATTGGGTAGTTACGAGTAAGGGGGTTAGTGGAGCCGTCGGTGACATCGTCTCACTTGAATTTTCCGTTACTTCTCTTATCGAGAGTTGTGCCGATACCAACTTTTATATTAAAACTACTGACGAAGCCCGCCAGAAAGTAAGTCTTATTGGCGTTACGGTGCCAACCGACAGTCCTTCAGTTTCTATGGAGCGCATTGAATGGTCGCGCACTGAGTTTGAATCTGGTATCGCCAGAAAGTTTATAATCAGGGCGCGAATTGATAGGGGAGTTGTCGGTGATGAGATTGATGGTTTTTTCTTGGCTGCCTATGCTTGTGGCCGAACAGGATTTGATGGAGTGCTCGACGATGCTGTAATCAATGTAGTCGCTCAAAAACCGAAGGTCACTCCAAAATCTACTTCAGTGTCTACTCGCTCACCAATAATCTCTCCTGTTAGTGCTGGTACCGCCCCTACCTCTCCGCCTACACTCTTACCGGTTTTCAATGCTACACCAACTCCGACTCCAGCTAATCCTATTGACCCCGATGGCGACGGTCTGCCCAATGACCAAGAAGCCGTCTGGGGAAGCAACCCCTATGTTTTTGATACTGATGCCGACGGCATGCCTGACGGTGATGAAATTAGAAACGGCACGAATCCCGCCGGTGATTTTGCAATTACTCCAACGCTTGTACCCACTATCACCCCTGAAGCTGTGCCCGTAAACACTGCCCAGAATACTTCCAAACCCTCTTTTTTTAGTCGGCTTTTCACTCCTTTCCGCGCCATCGGCAACTGGTTCTCTGAGCTCTTCTAAAAATTTCCTAAATTTGTTATTATTGATTCATGGAAAACCAAACCAGCCAGGCGCCGCAACCGCCTGTTAAACTAAAATCCTCCAAACCCTTACCATCTTCTTCCCCAACGAATCGCTTCAGAGTTTTCTTGATAATTGTCGAAACGGTCATCATAACAATCATTATATTTAGCGCCGCAATATACACTTGGCAGGTGCTAAAAGAGTCACGCGAAGCCGCACAGCAAATCTCAATGCCCGAAGCCAGCGTTGTCCCAATCGATGAGAGAGCAAATTGGAGAACCCATGCAGAGATGGCGCTTGGTTTTTCAATAAAATATCCATTTGAGTGGCGCATTAGCGAGTCACAGGATAATAGAAAAGACATCGGAAGCGACTTTCGATTCTTTTCCAGAGAGCCCGGCGGTCAGCTTGCGGGTTTTTACGGCATTAACGTTGATACAAGCAACAAGTCACTCGAAGAATTTGCTACATCTTTATTCGCCAATGACGAAGAAAAAATTGTCTCAACTAAAGAAATATTGGTTGATAATCAACCGGCAATTCTCATTGATACCAATGATTATGGGCAAAAATATATTGTTACTAAGCGAAATGAGAAAATTTATACTATTCAAACAGACGGATTCATGATTGAGAGCGGAATGCTTGATACATTTAAATTTATTACCACAAAGAATCTCAAATTTGCCAATACAACTGGTTTTGGATACGAGTTAACAATTCCGTCCCATTGGACTGACGACGTACTGGGAGCAGGCGGCGATAGAAACTATTCCGACATTAGTAGGTCATTTACGGGAGACCAATGCGAGAGTGGACCTATGAATGGTTTTGACCTTATGACCATCAGTCATAACGGTACTGACGTGGTAAAAAGAGGAGTTGAAGAGATAAATGCAGAACTAAAAAAAGAGGGTGCTGCTAGTTTGAAGCTCAAGACCCAGCAGGGGATAACTGTGGAGAGGTTTGTAGCTGAGACGGCAACAGGAATAAGGAACGTGAATGTCTTTCTGACGTCTTCAAAAGGGCAATACCACATCCATGGTATAAACGAATGCAACTCAAATTTTATTGAGGTGTTTGACGATGTCATCACTACATTCCGAATACTGCCATGACTACTGAGCAACTCAAGCAAAGATGGATAATAGTCGCCTATGTATTAATCAGCTTCAATCTAATTCAATTCTTATTAGGCCATATTATTTTAATACTTCAATTTATTTGGCCATGGGGATGGCTCGTAGGTCGTTTATGGTCTGAGTACGATGCATGGTCTTTGCCCATCCAACTTTTGATCTCAAGAGGAATTAATATTTTTCTGATCACTGCTTTAGTTATAGGCCTTCTTAAAATTAAACGATCCGATGCGTCTGGCTTACTACTTGTGAAAATGATTACTCGTATCTATCTTATTCTTCTTCTTGTGGGAATATACATAGTCCAGCTGGGATATGTTGTGTCGGAAATATGAAAAAGGTAGGGTCTTGATTCGCTAAAATTTGTATTTGAATTTTCTTTACCAATAACTCTAAACCATCTTGATTTTTGTGTTAAAACTTAAATTTGGTATATGTCGCGTGAATCAAGTGTTTCATGTCGTGAGTTGTGCGATAACTACATAAACAGTGTGTTTAACTTCGACGCTTCAACATCTTTCGTCCGGCAATGTTAGACACCACACCTTGAAAAGGGGGAGAGAACGCGGCTACCCTCGCGCTATTGCTGCGCCCCAAACTTCGGTATCTGGAAGAATTGGTAATGCGTGTGCTGCAGAAATCAGCGTTGCGCCAGTAGTGGAAACGTCGTCTAGTATAATGATAATTGATTTTGTTTTAGTGAGTTCTATATATTCTTGTGGCGATATATTTAGCGCGAATGCATTATGCATGTTTTGTGCGCGGAGCTCGTGAGGTAGATGCGCCTGAGACGCTGTTGCAGTTGAGCGAGTAAGAATACTTTTAACTTCTATTGAACAAATAGCACTAATACTATGTGCTATATCTTCACTCTGGTTAAATCCGCGGTGCAAGAGGCGTCTTTTGTGTAAAGGTACGGGAACGAGTATTGCGCGTTTTGCTAACACTTCAATTGAAGCAATAGTAGTGAGTTTTGGAATAAGTAAACCTGCGAGTACTTCGGCAAGCGGACGAATTCCTTTAAATTTCAGCCATTCAATGCCTCGTTGTATGGAATGGGTAGAATACTGGTGTGTACTAATGAATCCAGTAAAAGGTATATCATCTGCACACTCTATACATGTTCTTCCGCTCATGTTTTCAGTTTTGCATCCGATACATTGCAGTATATGCGGGTGGGTATGGCGTCTGCAGGCAGAGCAATACCACGTGCCCTCACAAAGACAGTCAATGCAACGAGCAGGAGCCAAGGCGTCTCGTAGTCCGACTGCAAGTGAATATAATTCTTTTGGGATGTTCATTGGTTACGCGCTTGCAGGTTCTTTTTGTACGTGCTCTATAGTAATTTCGGCCCCAGATTTTTTCGCGTTCAATACTTGCCCTTTAGAATATTCTTTATTAATAATAGAATGCGCAATTGGGTCCTCTAGCAAATCTTGCACAATTCTGCGAATAGGGCGCGCGCCTTTACCTTCCTTAAATGCTCGTTCACCAATTTCTGTAATTACGCCTTTAGAAACTTGCAGTTCTATGTCTTTTTTTACAAGTAGCTTTTGGAGTTCTCGAATATGGTTTTTTGTAATCTTTTCCATATCTTGTGCGGAAAGGGGAGAGAATACGATTACTTGGTCTATGCGAGCGAATAGTTCCGGAGCCATTTTGCTTTGGAGTTCTTTGAGTACTGCATCTTTTAATTCCTCATATTTATGCTGAGCTATCTTGCTCTTCAGATTCTACGGGCATTGCAAATCCCATTCGAGCTTGTTGAGAAAGTTCATGAGAGCCGATATTGCTTGTCATGATAATAATTGTGTTGCGAAAGTTTACTTTGCGACCATGCGAATCAGTGAGCTCTCCTTCATCCAATATTTGGAGCAAAATATTCCATACGTCTCGGTGAGCTTTTTCTATTTCATCAAATAATATGACGGCATATGGTTGTCTACGAACTGTTTCGGTGAGCTTGCCGCCTTCTTCGTATCCTACGTATCCTGCAGGGGCTCCAATAAGGCGAGACACAGAATGTGATTCCATGAATTCGCTCATATCTACTCGTATTAAGGCGTCTTCGTTTTCAAATACTTCTTTTGCGAGAACTTTTGCGGTTTCTGTTTTTCCAACACCTGTTGGGCCAAGGAATATAAAAGAGCCGAGCGGCCTGTTCGGATTTGCGATACCTGCCCGAGAACGGCGTACATACCGCGCTACTGCATGAATTGCTTGCTCTTGCCCCACAATAAAGCGATGCATTACATCTTCGAGGTGCGCGAGTTTTTTTGACTCTTCTTTTAAGATATTGCCCGCAGGAATACCGGTATTTGATGCCACTACCTGTGCAATGTGTTCTGCGTTTATAGAAAGTTGTTTACCTTCTGACTTTGCGGACACTTTACGCGTGTATGCTGCCAACTCTTCACCAAGCAGGTCTTCTTGTCGCTTTGCTTTTAGCGCGTCTTCGTAGTGTTCTGCTTCTATGGCAGTCTCTTTCTTTTGGCGAAGCGCTTCAAGTTCGTTCTTTAGAGTATTTGCTTTATGTGCCTCCTCAGTACCGGCTATTTTTAATTGTAATGTTGCTGCTGCTTCATCAAGTAAGTCGAGAGCCTTGTCTGGTAAGAAGCGGTCGGGGATATAACGAATACTCATTTCAACCGCAGCTTTAATTGCTTCGTCTGTTACGGTAAGACCGTGGTGCGCTTCGTAGGCTTCGCGGGCACCCTCTAAGATGCTTAATGTTTCTTCGGGAGTTGGTTCTTTTACAAAAATTGGTTGAAATCTGCGCTCAAGAGCAGGGTCTTTTTCAATGTGCTTGCGGTGTTCGTCGAATGTTGTAGCGCCAATTACGCTTACTTCTCCGCGCGCCAATATTGGCTTGAGCATATTTGCGGCATCCATACTTCCACCAGAAGATCCGGCACCTACTATAGTATGAATTTCGTCTATGAATAAGATTGAGTCTCTATTTTCTTCTAATTCGTGCATGAGTTCTTTAATACGCTCTTCAAATTCTCCGCGGAACGTAGTGCCTGCAAGTATTCCTGCCATATCTAATGATAAAATACGTTTTCCTTGTAACTTTGACGGTACTTGCCCCGCAGCAATGCGCTGCGCAAGACCGATGACAATTGCAGTTTTTCCAACACCAGGGTCTCCGATTAAAATTGGATTGTTTTTATTTTTTCGATTTAAAATACTCATCATGCGGTCAACTTCTTTTGCACGCCCAATAACGGGGTCAAATTTATTGGCCGCCGCTTGCGCCGTTAAATCTTGCGTAAAAAAATCGAATGCAGGAGTTTTTTGCTTTTTTCCACTTGTGTGATTACTTGGCATGCCCGCAGTTTCCGGAAGTATCATAGACGGGTTATGGTCTTGTTTGTGTTGCCTTTTTTCTCCTTTGGGTGCACCGTTGCCAATATTTGTACCGAGTAAGTTTGATAAGTCTGGGAAGTGGGACGTGCTTTTGAGCACAATTTGTACTTGTTGGAGAAGCGCTTTTACGTCAACGGGGGATTTTTCCAGTATCTTATATGCAAGAGAATCCTTGAGTGTGAGTATTCCATATAGTATATGTTCTGTTCCTATATACCGGTGGTGGTACTGGAATGCAGTGCGGGCACCTTTCTCGAAAGAAGCGCGTGTATGTGCAGAAAGTTCTTCTTTCCAGGTTGTTCCTTTATCTAGTGTTGTAAGTTCGCTCAATACAAATTCTTGAGTTAAGCCGAATTTTTTTAATATGCTGTATGCAAGAGAGCCAGATTCCGCCGCCATGCCGTATAACACATGCTCCGTACCAATGTGTTGGTGAGAAAGTTCTTGAGAAATTTTTGAGGCAGTTGCTAATACATTTTTTAGCCTGCTTGTGAGCTTGTCTTGAATTGGTTTTTCCATGTGTTTAAGTATACAGCATATAAAAAAGTTCTCCATAATATAATAAAAAACGCTCCGTTGTAGTAATACAGCGGAGCGAACGAGATTTCTTCCATGAACATGACGATTATCCTGGGAGGGTCTGGAGGTATTTCGACGTAATTATGACATCGCGTTGTTCTTTCGTTAATTCTTGCGCGGGCAAGGCTTCAAGATGGCCCGCGTATTGTCGGTAGAACTGACGTAGAATCTTTATTGTGGGTTTGTATTTTTTTTGGGTTTTTGGGCCATTGTTGAAGCCCCGAACGGCGCTTAAGTGGCTTTTGTCTTCGCCGTTCTTGTTTAACCTTTTGTATTCCATGCAAAGGATGGACTCCCGTATGTTTCGCGCAATGTTGTCGGAGATGAAGAACGTGTCTTGGTGCGGGTTGTAACCGAACCAGTACTCCATGTCTGGGTCCGGGTCTTCGATAAGATAAAAATAACAACGGTTTCCGAAGCATAGAAAAGGGAAGCGTTTGGAAATCGCGTGGTTTTTGATCCATGTAGACAGGTCAGCGTGGTTTGCAAATGCAACGGTCATTGGATTTGTCCTTAGTAAGAGTTGGAAAGGGAACTAATTCAGCACGGGTACTATATACTATATATATGAAGAAGTCCACTGCAAGGGAAATCGCTATAGATATTCTTTCTCGCCGTGATAACAGTATTCATGAAATGCGGATAAAATTAAAACGAAAAAAAGTATCTCAAGAAGATATCGAGGAGACTATTAGGTGGCTTGAAAGTAAAAAACTTCTTGATGATCGAGCATTTGCCCAAAAAAGAGTAGAAAGTATATTTCGAACAAAATTAGTTGGCCCAAAATTTATTCAATCTAAGTTGCGAGAAGCTAAAATTGCAGGAGAGATTTGTGATGAAGTATTAGAAAGCTTGGCAAGCGAAGAAGAGTGGAAAGCGCGGGCACAAAAAGCACTAGAAACATGGCAAAAAATACATATAAAACACAAAGACGACAAAATCCGAAAAATGCGCTTCCTAGCATCAAGAGGATTTTAGGGGAACGCGCTACGCTACACTCCCCTCAATCTTTTTATCCGCTCTTCAATCGGCGGATGGGTGGAAAATAGGTTCATGATTCTTTTACCACTAAACGGATTTGCGATAAATAAATGCGCCGTGGCATTACTTGCAGTTTCTAGCGGTTTACCATGCGCAATTTTTTCAAGTGCCGATGCTAGTCCTTCTGGGTAGCGGGTGAGTAGCGCGCCAGATGAATCTGCTAAATATTCTCGTTGCCTGGAAACTGCCAGCTGAATAATTTTTGCAATAATAGGCGAAATAATGAGAAGAATTATGCTGACAACTGCAATAATTGCACCCGCATGATTATTATTCCCTCTGTTGTCGCGGTTTCGAAAACCTCCTCCAAAAAACATGGATCTGGTAACCAAGTCAGATAAAATAACGATGAAACCAATGAAAATTGCAACGAGCATAGCAAAACGAATGTCATAATTTTGAATATGGGAGAGCTCGTGCGCGAGCACGCCTTCTAATTCTGTTTTTTCTAGCGCTTCCAGTAAGCCCGTCGTTACTGCAATAGACGCATGTTCCGGATCTCTTCCGGTTGCAAACGCATTTAATGCAGGGGAGTCTATAATGTATATGCGTGGCGCCGGAATTCCTGCGGTTATAGATAAATTTTCAATAATTCGATGAAGTTCAGGGGCTTGCTCTTTGGTGGCGCTATGTGCACGATTTGCGGTGAGTGCAATTTTGTCTCCCGCGTAATATCCAATCAGTGAAGAGGGGATTGCAAGGATGGCAGCAAGAATAACCAGCGAAAAATCTTGGTATGTATAATAGGAATATAGCGCTACAACACCAAGCACAAGTGCAATAACTGCTGTGAGTAAAAAAATTGAATTTCGTTTATTAGATGATATTTGGGAATATAAGGTCATATGGATTTAGGTTGAGAAGAGGCGTTCCCCTCTCCTTACTAAGGAGAGGGTTAGGGTGAGGTGGTGCGTAGCGTGCCGACAGCCCTCACCCTCCCGCCTGCAGGCGAGGAGCCCTCTCCCAGAATTGGGAGAGGGGGAGCTACTATTTACTACTTAGCTTCAAAGCTTACCTTCGGAACTGCTCGCTCTGCTTCATTCTCAAGTTCGAAAAATTCTCGTTTTGTGAACGTGAATAAAGAAGCGATAACGTTTTTCGGAACTGTTTCAACAGCTGTGTTAAAGTCGCGTACTACGCCGTTATAAAATCTTCGAGAAGCTTGAATTTTATTTTCTGTGTCGGAAAGTTCGCGCTGTAATTCTAGAAAGTTTGTATTGGCCTTTAGGTCTGGATACTGCTCCGAAACCGCGAATAAAGATTTGAGAGTAGAAGAAAGTGCATTTTCAGCCTTTGCCTGATCTGCCGGAGACGTTGCATTTAGCGCATTCGCGCGGGCTTTTGTCACAGAATCAAGAGTGGCACGTTCATGCGTTGCGTATCCTTTTACCGTTTCAATAAGATTAGGGATGAGATTATGTCTGCGCTTCAGCTGAACATCTATATCGCTCCATGCTTCTGTGGCACGATTGCGATGTTTTACCAGTGAATTATATACAAAAAGTATATATAGCAATACTGCAATTGGGATTCCTATAAATAAATAATAAGTGGTCATAGAAGTATGATACAATGAAAGGATGCAAACTACAATAATAGCAATTTTAGATTAAATGTATGGCGCTTTTTAGTTTATCTGAAACATATTTAGGGGTAGATTTTGGCACTTCGACGTCTAAAATTGTTGAACTGCGTGATAGAAGAAAGGGAATTGATCTCATTACCTACGCAGAAGCAAACTTACAAAACCTTTTAGTGAGTCCTCCGAATGGAAATCAAGATGCCGTTGATCGAACTGCGGAGGCACTGAAGCAAATGTTAGAACGCGCTGGGGTTGTGTCTAAGGGGGCAGTAGCCGCGCTTCCGGGTGGGGCGGTATTTTCGACAGTGCTTACATTGCCAAATATTCCGGAATCTGAAATGGAAAATGCGGTTCGCTTTGCGGCACGGGATATCATCCCAGCAGATATTGACGAAATGGTGTTGGGCTGGAGTAGAGTTGGCAGGGAAGCGCATATGACGACAGATATTATTTTTGATAAAAGTTTAGAAAAACCAGCGGAAACGAAAAAAATAGAATTAGGAATGGACGGCAAGAGCGAGGACATTGTATCTGTATTTATTACTGCTGCACCGAAAGATATTGTGAGCAGATACATTGCGGTTTTTGAAAAACTGCAAATTACGTTGCTTTCGCTTGAAGTTGAAACATTTTCTCTTGCGCGTTCTTTGATGTCTGCAGGTGCAAAGCCAACATTACTTGTTGATTGTGGGGTTCGTACTACTACGTACCATATTATTGACGATGGAATTCCACGAGTGTCTCATACACTAGATTTCGGCGGATTTGATATTACGAAAAATATGGCAGAGCTTTCAGGTATTTCAGAAAAAGAGGCTGAAAAATTGAAGAATAGTTTAGGAATATCCGATAAGCAATCGCAAAAAGTTCGTTCCAATATTGAGAATTTACTTGCAAGGCAAATGGAAAAAGCGGAAGATTTAGTACGGTTGTACGAGCAAAAGAGCTCAAGTAAAATCGTAAAATCAATTCTTATAGGGGGTGGCGCGAACCTTCCAGGTTTTTCAGAATATTGGTCAAAGAAGTTTAAGATGGAAACATCAGTTGGCGATCCATGGAAAGGATTATCGTACCCCGCAACAATTGGGACAGTGTTACAAAAAAATGGACCGAGGTTTGGAGTTGCTGTTGGCTTGGCGCTCAGAGGTTTTACACATGTGATGTAAATGTTTTTTTGATTTTGTGATATAGTTTCTTTATTATCATTTTACTTCAGTATGTCTAGTATTAATCTCGCACCAGGCAACCAGTATATTATTGTCGCACGGAAGCGTCGTATTCGTTTGTATGTAATTGCAATTGCAATTATTGTCATTTTTGGAATTGGCGCGCTTGTATTGTTTGTGTATACACGAACGTTGCAAGCGAGTAGCGATGGCATTAAGGCTCAATTAGTGATTACAGAGAAGAAGATACAATCATTGCATGACGAAGCGTTGCGTATTGCATTGTTTGAGCAACGGTTAGAAGACGTATCAAAATTGCTGGATAACCATATCTCTTGGGAAAAAATATTTGCAGATCTTGAGCGCTTATTGCCCGCGGATACAGTCTTGACAAAGGTAAGCGCCGGAAGTGAGAGCAATTCTATTATTGTAGATGGAAAAACGCAAAACATAGACCAAATTGCCCTTACGCTTGCGAGCTTAGTTCGAGATGTGAACCATCCTACGGTGTTTACTGCTGGAACAGTAAAAACAATTCAACGAGAAAATCTGAATAATGCAGAAGGCGGATCAGTGTCTTTGTACGGGTTTACTATGACGTTAAATTTTAATAATGATGCGCTGAGTAAATCGGCACTCTAAATATTTTTTATGGCAACTAACCCAGCATCATTAAATACGCCTTACATTTTTCTTATGGGAGTAGTGCTAATTGCAGTTGTGTCTTTGTTTCTTGTAATAAAGCCCATGATTGAAAGCGCAAATGTTCTGAAGGAGGAAAATGCGAAAAATACACAAACGCTCAAAAATAAAGAAGAATTTTACAATTCTTTAAGCGTAAAAATAGAACAGCTTTCGGCTCTCCCTGAAGTGGAAAAGCAAATAGCTGCCGTACTTCCAGATACCGACAGAACACAAGACACGCTACGGGTTCTTAATGAATATGCAACACAGGCGGGTCTGCTTATAGCGTCGATTACGAACAATTCTTCAACTAACGATGCAAGGGCAAATGCAGCCCGTGCACGGGGGGATGACCTAACAGTGCCCTCGGAGGTACGAACACTCGCGTTCACTGTAGGTGTAAGTGGTGCATATGAGCAAGTAAAGTTATTTCTTTCACTGCTTGGGAAATCTCCTAGGGTGATAGATGTAAAAGAAATTTCGTTCAACCAAGTAGGAACTGAGCCCGGTCGAATTACTGCTCAATTGAATTTACAGCTTTATTCTCAATACACATCTCGGACACCCGGGACATAACACCATACCTTATGGAATCTGAACCAACACAACACACAACACTTATTGTTTTTGGAGGCGCACTCCTCGCAGCAGTTGTTATTGCTACTATTGTTTATTTTTTACCGAGCAGTAATCCGGATTTTGCAGAAGATCTCGATACTCCTACTCCTAATGTTCCTCTTCAAGAGATAATTTCTTTAAAGAATTTTGATTTGTCTGTGCTAGAGCGTACTGAATATAAAAATCTTGATAATAGTTTATTTACGCGAGGTTTGCTTCCTGTTACACCGCCCACGGGAACGGGGAAGACTAATCTATTTCAGTAAGTTCGCCGTATGAATCAAATGCTTCTTTTGCTCAAGGAGAAGGGACTCTTGAGAGAAGATCAGGCTACTCACGTTGAAAGTCGCTCAAAACTAGATAAAATTTCAGTTGCAGACGTTATTCGTAGTGAACGGCTCATTCCGGATGATGGTTTTGCAAAATTTCTTGCGGAATATTTGAGTGTTCCGTTCATTGATTTGCGAACTTCGAATAAGGATTCAAACGCAATGAGTGGTATTTCCCGTAAGACGGCAAAAACGTATCGCTTTGTTGCATTTGATATAAAAGGCAAATCGCTGCACGTAGCAATGGAATCGCCTGATGATTTTCAGGCGCTTGAAGCGGTTCGCTTTATTGCGAAGAGAAAAGGATTAACTGCAGAAATATATGTAGCATCGTCAGATGAAATAGATGAAATATTAGGAGGTGCGGGGGTGGTTGAAGAAGAGATAGGTGGGGCGTTACAAGAGTTTTCTCAAGAGTTGTCTGCTGCCGTTGCTGATGGAAAGAAAGGAAATAAAGACATAGAGAAAATAGTTGGTGAGGCGCCGGTTACAAAAGTTGTTGCGGTTATGATTCGCCATGCAATTGAAGGGCATTCCTCCGATATTCATATAGAGCCCATGGAAAAAGAAGTTCGTATTCGGTATCGAGTTGACGGGAAGCTTCATACTACGCTTACCCTTCCACCAAAAGTACATTCTGCAGTAATTTCTCGTATAAAAATATTGTCGAACTTAAAGATTGATGAATCGAGATTACCTCAGGACGGAAGATTCTCTGCAACTATCGATAATAGGGCCTATGATTTTCGTGTTTCTACTATGCCTACTAGGTTCGGGGAGAAAGTTGCAATACGTATTTTAGATAAAGCAAGTGGAGCCCCATCGTTTGAAGATCTCGGGTTTCGTGCACAGGTGCAGCAAACGTTCGAACAATATTTGCATGCTCCTTTTGGTATTATTTTAATTTCAGGACCAACTGGGTCTGGAAAATCTACTACGCTTTTTACTTCCCTTACCACACTCAATAGCACGGAACGAAACATTGTTACTCTTGAGGACCCAGTAGAGTATGAGGTGGAGGGTATTAATCAAACGCAAGTGCAACCGGAAATAGGATTTACTTTTGCGTCCGGGTTGCGTAGTATTTTACGCCAAGATCCAGATATTATTATGGTTGGTGAAATTCGCGACAAGGAAACCGCCGATCTTTCTGTGCATGCAGCGTTAACGGGGCATTTAGTGCTGTCTTCTATTCATACAAACAGTGCAATAGGCGCCATACCTCGTCTTATAGATATGGGAATCGACGGGTTTTTGCTTTCTGCAAGTGTACGTCTCCTTGCTGCTCAAAGACTCATTCCAAAGCTGTGTCAAAAATGTAAGCAAGAGGAGCCTCTTACGAATGCGGTTCGGGAAAAAATTATTGCAGATCTGCATGGTATACCGGAAACAGCAAAAACTTTGGAAAACCAGAAAAATCCAAAATTCTTGTATAAAAGCCCAGGATGCCCAGAATGTAAGGAAATGGGCGTTTCTGGCCGAGTCGCAATTATTGAAATAGTCCCCATTACCAGGCAGATGCGCGTAGCAATGAACGAATTTTCTGGATTTGATGCGCTAGTTAGCATTGCAAAAAAAGAAGGAATGGTATCTATGCGCTGCGATGGTACACTCAAGGCGCTTGCAGGGGAAGTGAGATATGAAGATGTGATTCGAGTTACTTCAGAAACTGAATTATAAGGTGTATACTATAATTATTATTATTACTCTATGGAAAAACATACATTCATTTACGTGGTAGAAGACGATTCTTTTATTTCTAACATGTACCAAACAAAGCTGCGGAATGCTGGGTATACCGTAGAAATAGCATTAGATGGGGAAGAAGCATGGAACCGCTTGCAACAGGATCCCTTGCCAGACCTTGTATTGCTTGATGTAGTATTGCCAAAAAAGGATGGGTTTGAAATTTTAGAAGACTTACGGAAAAACGAAAAATTGAAAGATCTTGCTGTTATTCTTTTGACCAATCTTGGTCAAAAGCCAGACGTAGAGCGTGGAATAAAATTAGGTGCTGATGATTATATTATTAAAGCGCATTACACGCCTTCTGAGGTGATGGAAAAAATAGAGAAAGTTTTGAGTGGAGAACGTCCGCTGCTTAGCTAGGGCATATGCGTTTGCTTGATGATTTGCTCAGAGAGGCACAGGGTGCTGGGGCTTCTGATATACATATTAGTATAGGTAGGACTCCTTTTTTCCGTATCGATGGAATTTTGGCTCCCGTTGGCGATCAGGTAATTGCAGAGGAAGAAGGTGCCGCCATGATGAAACAGTTAATGGGTGCGGGTAGTAAAAATATGGACCAGTTGAAACAAAAACGCCAAGTGGATTTTTCTTATGCATTACCAGACGGTTCTCGGTTTCGAGTAAACGTTTTTTATCACGTCGATCAAGTAGCTGCGGCACTTCGTCTTATACCTTCTCGTATACGAACCATTGATGAACTCCATTTGCCTCCTCAAATTTTGCAATTTGCAGATTTTAAGCAAGGCTTTGTATTGGTTGTGGGTCCCGCAGGGCAGGGTAAATCAACCACGCTCGCCACGCTTTTACAGTACATAAACAATACAAGGCGGGAGCATATTATAACCATTGAAGACCCAATTGAGTATTTGTTTACTGAAGATAAATCTATCATCGATCAGCGTGAAGTGGGGCACGATGCGCCATCGTTCGCGGATGCAATCCGGGTTACGCTTCGTCAAGATCCAAACGTGATTATGGTGGGCGAAATTCGAGACATCGAATCTATGCAGACAGCATTAACCGTAGCAGAAACTGGGCATCTTGTGCTTTCAACATTGCATACAAACGATGCGGGTCAAACTATTGAACGTATTATCGACTCATTTCCATCAGAACAGCAACAGCAAGTGCGGAGTCAGCTTGCAAATGCATTGTCGGGAGTTGTATCGCAACGGTTGTTGCCCTCGACAAGCGGAGGGCGCATGGTAGCTGTGGAAATTATGATCGGGACTACGGCAATTAAGAACGTTATTCGAGATGGAAGTATTCACCAAATACCCGGTATCATTCAGACCAGTTCCGATGTAGGTATGCAAACGCTTGACTCCAGTTTACAGCATCTTGTAGATTCTGGCGCAGTTCGCATGGAAGACGCGCGCGGGTATTTTTCCTCCACAAAGCAGATGTTCCGGTAACGTGGTATAATGCACTCATATGCCAACTTTTACGTATCGTGCAAGGCAAGAAAACGGAACGTTAACGCGCGGTACGCTACGCGCGGCGGATGAAGATAGGGCCACAAGCTTGCTACGCTCCCATGGGCTCACTCCTATTTCCGTAGAGGTAACGGAAAATATGTCTTGGTTGTATCGCAATGTTGGACTGGGCGGTGTGGGGAAAAAGGAACTCATTATGTTTTTCCGTGAAGCCGCATCCATGATCCAAGCGGGCGTGCCTATTATTGAAACACTGAAAGCGCTTCAAAAACAATCCAAAAAAGAAAAGCTCACAAAAATTATGGGGGAGCTCGTGTACGACATTGAAGCGGGCGAATCTTTTTCACATGCGTTAAGTAAACATCCAACTGTCTTTACTCAATTTATTCTTGGTATTGTGCGTATTGGGGAAGCGAGTGGAAAACTTGGTTCATCTCTCGATGCTATTGCGAATCAAACGGAAGAAGAATATACATTTCAGCGGAAAGTGCGTGCCGCGCTTATTTACCCAGCATTTGTTCTTATATTAGTTATAGTCTTGGTGCTTGTCATGTTTACGTATGTTTTGCCGCAGCTGGTAGCACTATTTGCAGACGCAAATGTACAGCTTCCACTTACAACTCGAATATTAATTGGAGTTACAGATTTCTTAACTTCATATTACGGAATTCTTATTGCACTAGTTGTTGCGCTTGGTCTGTTATTTCGATCGTGGATTCGTACCGCAGAGGGTCGGTATACATTTAGTACTATAACACTTTCTATACCAATATTTAAAGAACTTATCCAGAAAGTGTACCTTGCACGTATGACGAGCGTACTCGCAACACTGTTTGCAAGTGATGTTCCAGTCATTGAGGCTCTTACGTTAGCAAGAGAATCTATAGGTAATCGTGTGTACCAGCGCATTTTAGATGAAACTATTCAGGCTATTAAAGATGGTGCGTCTATTTCGTATGTGTGGGGTAACGAGCCGTATATACCGGCTATGTTAACCACTATGGTAAGCGTAGGAGAGCGCAGCGGAGAAATATCAAAATCATTTACGCTTGCAAATAAATTCTTTGCACGCGATGTGAAAGATATTTTGGAAACTATTACTATATTATTAGAACCACTTCTTATTATTATACTTGGAATAGGTGTGGGTATTATAGTAGGGTCGGTGCTGTTGCCGATTTATGATTTGGTGCTAGTTATTGCATAACCTGTGGTATTATATATGCATATGAATTATATGAAGGGAGGTGAGTGTATATGAATAAAAATCAAAAAGGGTTTACACTCATCGAATTGCTCGTAGTAATTGCAATTATTGGTATCTTGGCATCCCTCGTGCTCGTAGCACTGGGCAATGCTCGTAACAAAGCAAGCGACGCTCGTATTAAGTCAACAATTTCTCAGCTGAGAACGTTGGCGGAAATAATTTATGATAACAACGGCTCAAAGTATACTACTGTAGGTGCTTGTTTTAATGGCGCAACAGCTACTACTGGCGCAACAGCTGCTACTGCGGCTAATTGTTTCGGATCAGAAACGAGCGTTGGTGCATTGCAAGCGGATAATGATGCCGCAACTGGCGTTACGAATTCAGTCGTTTCTAGTTCTACTGCCAGCTTGTATTGTGTTTCGTCAGTATTAAAGAGTACTGCTAATTACTACTGCGCAGATAACACGGGAGCAACTAAGTCAAGCGCAACTAGTATTTGTTCCGCAGGTGCATGTCTGCAATAAAATGCTGAATAGTACTGTATAACTAACCAGCCTCGCCTGACCAGCGAGGTTAGTTGTTTTTAGTCGTGTTATTATGTTTGTATGACTGAAACGGGATTACTCGTATTTTTTTTATTTTGTTTAGGAGCTGCTATTGGCAGTTTTTTGCATGTAGTAGCAGAACGATACGGTACGGGTCTCAGTTTTAGCAAGGGAAATAGCCTATGCCCCCAATGTAAAAAAGCATTATCTGCTCGAGAACTCATTCCACTTTTTTCTTATATTTTCAGCCGAGCAGAGTGCAAAGGGTGCAGAGCGGAAATACCCGCACACTACGCAATAAGTGAATTGCTTACGGGATTGCTTGCTGTTGTGCTGTTATTACACGGCAATATTCTTTTATTTTTGGCCGCATGTATTCTTGTTATTTTGATTCGTATTGATAGCAGGCTCATGCTCCTTCCAGATACATATATCTATTTATTAATAGGAATAAGTATTGCATATGCACTGCGCGTAAACGCGGATTTTACAGACATTGTTTTTGGAATGCTTGCGGGGGCTGGTAGCTTATACCTACTCTGGATAGGAACACTGGGTAGGGGGTTAGGGTTTGGCGATGTTAAATTAATGATTCCACTCGGAATTCTTTTTGGGTTGCGGGGAACTGTGGCATTGCTCTTTTTTTCTTTTTTTGCAGGTGGAATAGTAAGTATATTTTTATTGGTAAGTGGTCGCGTAACTCCCAAAACCGCAATTCCGTTTGGGCCTTTTCTTGCAGGTGCTGCCCTCCTCCTTATGGTATTCCCCGGACTTACTGATCGGTTTTTTATATTTTTAGGGGTATACTAAGGAGATGATACGTGCAGCCCGTGGCTTTTCTCTTGTCGAATCAATGGTCATCGTTTCTATGATTAGCATTCTTTCCGTGATGTCACTTCGTGCTATACCTGCACTTCGTTCTCACCAAGAACTGATAGCTGATACGGAAAAAATTCGTGCGCTCTTACTTGATGCGAAGCAGCGTACGTTAAATCAAATTCGTCCAGATGATTGTTTAGATACGTACGATGTAGATGACCCAGTTCGCGCAGCTTGCTCAGATACGGGTCTGGGTTTGCAATGGGGCGAAATAATAGAATTTTCAAATTCGTATTATAAGGGTAAGGGGTCAGTACATATTTATGACTATGACTTTAAAGGTTTGCCCAGGGAGACGTTGCAAAGCGATTATGTAATAAATAGATCAAAGCCGGTGACGAGAGTACAGCTTGGAAGCCCAACATCGCTCCTTTTTAAGAGCACTCCACCAACGGTGGAATTATACAGAAACGGAACACTAGTGACTCCGGACGATGATTCTACGAAAATTACTCTTATCGCATCGAATGGAAGCAAACGTACTCTTACTATATATTCATCTGGTACTATAGATGTTGACTATGAATAATATGCCATATAGTATCAATCGGCGAGGTTTTACGTTAGTCGAAGTACTCGTAGGTCTTTTTATCGCCGTTATCGCTTCTACCTATGCCGCGAAAACAATTACCAGTACCAACAAGGTAGTAGCGGCAGGGAGAGAAACATTCATTGCAACAAACCTGGCACACGAAGGGCTCGACCTAACTCGTGCAATGCGCGATAATACATGGTTTACAGCTACGTTTCCTCCAGATCTTGAAAATAGATCAGACTGGATGTCAAAATCTGGAATTTGCCCGCCGGATGAAGATAGTAATTCTTTTGCAATAGATCCAGACGTGGTGCGCGATTTTATTATAAATGACGGCACTACTGTGTTAGATCCAGAATATTCAGCTCTGTACATAAATCCTAAAAAACTGTGGACACATGATGTGAGCGCAGAAGAAAAACCGTTCAAAAGAGTGCTAGAGGCTTCGTGTGCAGAATCTGTTCCTGGTGCAGACCCAGAAGACCCAGTGTTCGTTACAATAACGTCAACGGTGAGCTGGACGGGGCAAGGCGGAATCGAAAAAAGCGTTTCTCTGAAAGAGAAATTATATAATTGGTGGCCTGAAAAGGAGCTATGAACAAACTTTCTCCACTTCGTGGCTTTACGCTTATTGAGTTGCTGATATCTATCGGCATATTTTCTGTTTTTCTTGTTATTGTCGGCGGGGTTTTTGGTCGATTTGTTGAAGTACAGCGTCATAGTATTGAACAGGGAACAATTATTCTTGAGGTGCAAGGCGTCGTAGAGACGTTCATAAAAGAAGCGAGAACGGCGTACGGCTCAACGTATAGGTCTGATGACAATGGCAAGAAAGTTGCATTTAACAACCAGGCTGGTGTGTGCGTATCGTATCAATTGAGAAATGACGCGTTAGAGCGCGCAGAGGGCCGGAGTAATTCACAGGGTACGTGCGATTTTATTGATTCTGATTACGCTCCGCTTACCAGCAAGAGTGTAAAAATATACGACGTATTCTTTTATGCGAACCCGAGCTTATATGATCCTGACTTTACGTTACACAATCAAGGGGTGATAACGCTTGTTCTTAGTGCAAAATCAAGAAAAAGTCAGGGAAGTATACCTCCGCTTACGGTCCAAAATACGGTAACTTCAAGACAGGTACGCGCTTATGAACCATAACTCTATGAAAAAAAATCAAGGATCCGCCGTTATATATATCGTTCTGTTGCTATTTGTCATGATGACGTCTGCTGCTATTGTGCTTACCACTATTCTATCCAAACACGTTCGTGCAGCAGAAAACTATGTATCTACAGAACGATCATTTGCCGCAGCAAATTCTAGTATTGAAGAAATACTCTACTCAATTTCAAAGGGCGAAGCAATGGGCGTTATTAAGAACGAAGACAGTATAAATTACGGCAATGGGGTGGTTGTTACGTATAAAGGGGAAGGCTGTGTTGTAGAAGATAGTGGCAAAATAGTGCCGCATATTACCGCATCTGGTATATACAAAGGGGCGGTACGTCGTATTGATTTTGGAAGAGGAGAAGGGGAATGCCGTAACCCATGACAACAGAAGAAGCGTTTCAAAGAATAGAGGCGCTAAAAAAAGAAATTGAACACCATCGGTATTTGTACCATGTTCAAGATGCCCAAGAAATTTCTGATGCTGCCCTTGATAGTTTGAAACATGAGTTGGACACAATAGAGCGCGCGTTTCCACAATTTATAACAAAAGATTCTCCTTCTCAACGTGTTGGCGGGCAGGCGCTTCCAGAATTTTCGCAAATTAGGCATGAAAAGCGCATGTTATCGCTCACTGATTGCTTTTCAGTAGAAGAACTAGCCGCATGGGAAAAAAGGAATAAAAAGATTATCGATACAGAATACGAATATTTTGCGCAATTAAAAGTAGACGGCGTAGCAATTTCTCTTATGTATGAAGACGGTATATTGCAGTACGCCGCAACTCGTGGCGATGGTGAAACAGGTGAAGATGTTACGCAAAATATCAAGACCATTGAGTCTATTCCACTTCGTTTAAAAAAGGATACTCCTGGTAAAGTAGAAATACGGGGAGAAGTGTATATAGTAAAAAAAGATTTTGATGCTATGAATGCCCGGAGGCAAGCTCAGGGCGAACAGCTGTTCGCAAATCCGAGAAATATTGCCGCTGGTTCTATTCGCCAGCTTGATCCGAGTATTGCTGCATCACGAAACCTTCGCTTTTTTGCATGGGAAATAACTTCAGGCATAGATATAAAGACAAGAGTTGAAGAGTATGAAACATTGCAAGCTCTTGGATTTTCAGTGCCTCCCAAAAGTACCTTTTGCGCAACCCTTGCAGATGTTGCAAAAGTAATTGCACGTGAAGAAAAGCGACGCCTCAAGCAGAAGTTTCAAGTCGATGGTTTAGTAGTAAAAATAAACTCCATTGCAGATGCGCGCAGCTTAGGAGTTGTAGGAAAAGCTCCGCGCGGTGCTACTGCATTTAAATTTCCTGCCGAAGAGGCAACAACTATTGTAGAAGATATTGTGGTGCAAGTAGGGCGTACCGGGGCGCTCACGCCCGTGGCTCATCTTGCACCGGTCCGTGTAGCAGGCACTACCGTTTCGCGCGCAACGCTCCATAATGCCGATGAAGTGAAGAGGAAAGATGTACGTATTGGAGATACTGTTATTATTCGCAAGGCAGGCGATATTATTCCGGAAGTAGTGAGCGTTGTGAAAGGGCTTCGTCATCACAAAAATAAAGCTTTTCAAATGCCAGCCATGTGCCCAGCATGCAATGCAAAAACCCATAAAGATTCCGATGGGGTTGTGGTGAGATGTGTGAATGCACATTGTTTTCCACAGCAAAGAGAGCGTATTTTGCATGCCGTAGGGCGAAGCGGGTTTGATATTGAAGGATTAGGCGAAAAGATTATTGAACAATTGCTTCAGGAAGGGTTAGTAAAAAATCCAAGTGATTTATGGGAGCTCACAGAAGGTGACCTTCTTCCTCTTGCGCGGTTTGCAGAAAAATCTGCACGCAATATAGTACAAGAAATTCGGGGGAAAAAAGAAATTTCTTTGCCTAAATTTTTAGTTGCGCTGGGTATCCCGCATGTAGGGGTTGTTACCGCCCAAGATATTGCTCGGCGGTTTGTTTCGCTTAGTGCACTGAGCGAAGCTACAAAAGAAGAGCTAGAAAATATGGAAGGTATAGGAGAAAAAATTGCTAATGCAATATCTGATTTTTTTGCCCGAGAAGAAACAAAAGGCATTCTCGCAAAGTACGCTTTGCTTGGTCTTCGCGTGCAGGATGAGCGCTCGGGCGGGCAACTATCTGGCAAGACGTTTGTGTTTACTGGTTCATTGCAAGAAATAACACGAGAAGAAGCGAAACAATTGGTTTTGCAATCTGGCGGAAGAGTAGCGTCTACCGTGGGCGTAGGAGTGGACTTTGTGGTAGTTGGATTAGATGCCGGTAGTAAAGAGCAGAAGGCAAAAGCACTGGGCCTTAGAACCATCAGCGAAGCTGAATTTGCTTCTCTTCTGGCAGGCAAGCTATAGTAAGCAAATGATATCCAAGGAAGAAGTGAAAAAAATTGCCGATCTTGCGAGGCTACATCTTTCGGACAAAGAGACTACGGGTTACTCGTTAGATATTTCGGGAGTTTTAGAAAATTTTGAAACAATCCGCTCACTTGATACTACCTCTGTTGTAGCTCTAGAGGCTGCATCTGGATTGCAAAATGTTACTCGTGAAGACGTGGTGCGCGAAAATATACTGGGAACGCCAGAAGAATTATTAAAAAAAACAAAAACAAAAGACGGCTACGTAGTGGTAAAGGCAGTATTTACGGAGGCGGAAGTTTTATGAAGACGCCACGTACAATACAAGAATCTCTTGATAATATACAAACCTGGGAGCCTCATGTAAACGCATTTCTGGAACTATGTGAAGTTGATCAAGAAGGCCTGCCCGCCGATGTGGCGGGTCTCCTTCAGGGGTTGCCCATCGCAGTGAAGGCAAATATTGCAACAACAAGTGGACATACGAATGCTTCTTCAAAAATACTAAAAAATTTCAAATCTCCATTTAATGCAACAGCCCTGCAACGATTATTAGACGCCGGCGTAGTTGTAGTTGGTAAAACGCAAGAAGATGAATTCGGAATGGGTGCAAGTTCAGAAAATAACGGGTTGCCACCACAAACCAAAAACCCGTGGGATGTATCAAGGGTTGCAGGCGGAAGTAGTGGGGGTTCTGCTGCAGCTGTTGCTAGTGGAGAAGTGTTTATGGCGCTTGGCACAGATACTGGAGGTTCTGTTCGCCAGCCCGCAAGCTTTTGCGGTGTGGTTGGTGTAAAGCCAACGTATGGCAGGGTGAGCCGCCATGGACTACTTGCTTACGGCAGTAGTTTAGACCAGGCAGGGGTTTTGACTCGCCGTGTAGCCGATGCGGCACACATGTTAGAAATTATGGCAGGGCAGGACGTACTCGACGCTACATCGTCTCCTGAGAGGGTAGGAAACTATGTGGACGCATGTAAGAAAGATATTGCTGGCTTAAAAATAGGGATGCCAAAAGAATTCTTTGCAGAGGGGATAGATCCGGAAGTAAAAACAATTGTTCAAACTGCTATATATTCGTTAGAAAACGTAGGAGCAATAGTACAAGAAATTTCACTTCCCTTAACACCGGCAGCTATTGCTGTGTATTACCTTATTGCAAAAGCAGAAGCGTCTTCTAACTTGGCACGATTTGACGGGCTAAGATACGAAACATCGGATACTGATACACAAAATCTCATAGAATACTACAAACATGTTCGCGGGTTTGGTTTCGGAGAAGAAGTAAAGCGGGCAATTCTTATGGGAACATACGCGCTCTCTTCTGGGTATGTAGATGAGTGGTACGGTAAAGCGTCAAAAGTGCGCACGTTGATTCGTAAAGAATATGAAGAAGCGTTTCAAAGCGTTGATGCAATTGCATGCCCGGTATCTCCTGAGGCAGCATTCCCGCTTGGGAGTAAGTCTGCCGACCCACTTGCTATGTATCTTGCAGATGCATATACCGTACCAATGAGCGTAGCAGGGCTTCCCGCAATGTCTGTGCCATGCGGTATGACAAAAAATAGTCTTCCTGTTGGCCTACAAATTATTGCTTCGCACTTTAAAGAAGAAAGAATGTTTAGTGTCGCTTCTGCATACGAAAACGCACAAACTTGGAAAGATCTAACTCCAACACTACCGAAGTGATGGTAAGAGCGATACGCCCGTCATAGATGGCGGTTTTGAAATATGTAAAATATGTAAAATAGTTGGGGCAATGTCCGCAAGTACGCCAACTGGAGCAACATATATTGAAGCTAATTCATCATTGCTTTTTGGCGACACTCTCTGCAGGGCCGGTGCAACCAAATGTAGAGGAACTGCGTTGCGCGTATGGTCTGTTTTTGCTCTTCCTGTTTCCACGTCAATTTTTTCTTCTGCATTCCCGTGGTCTGCAGTAATAAGGAGTACTCCACCCGCTGCAAATACTGCATTGTGGATACGCGCTATGCAAACATCTAAAAACGAACATGCGGCAACCGTGGCATCAAAATTACCCGTGTGTCCAACCATGTCCGCATTTGCAAAATTTATGAAATATACGTCATAGAAACCGCGCTCTATCTCTTGTACAACTGTGTTAGTAATTTCTTCTGCTTTCATGTGCGGTTCATCAGCAAAACTATCTACGTTTGATGATTTAATGAGAAGCCTGTCTTCGCCTTTATACGCTGTTTCATTTCCTACATTTAAATAATACGTTACGTGTGCGTATTTTTCCGTTTCTGCGATATGAAACTGCTTGAGTCCTGCTTCTGATAACACGCGTGCAAGCGGGTACTCTGCAACATCTTGCGTAAAAGCAAAAGGGGCAGGTAAGTTCAAGTCGTACTGCGCCATCGTTCCAAAAAATAAATTTTGTATTTTTTTTGCAGAGAAGCCCACTTGTTCCGGTTGTACAAATGCTTGCGTGATTTGCCGTGCGCGGTCTGGGCGATAGTTAAAAAATATGACGGCATCATTGTCTTGTATCGAGGCAACGTTTTTTCCGCCGGCAGTTATAGCAGTGGGCAGTATTTTTTCATCAAATATATTTTGAGCATAAGCCTGTGACACAGCTTCGCTTGCAGATGGCGCCCCGGCTGAACGCGCGCCGTCCGTAAGTATGTTATATACTTTTTCTGTTCGATCCCAATTATTGTTTCTGTCCATTGCGTAAAATCGTCCAATAACAGATGCAATGGCCCCAGTAGAAAATTTTTGTATTGCCTGTTCAATTATTCCTATATATAGAGCAGCGCTTTTTTGGGAAACGTCTCTGCCATCGGTAAATACATGAATATATACGTTATCTTTCATGCCTTGCTTTGCACATGTTTCAATAAGGGCTACAAGATGGTGTATGTGGGCATGAACGCCGCCATCAGACGCTAAGCCCATCAAATGAATATTTGAGGTATATTTTTTTGCGTGGTTAATTGCGCCCATAAACACGCTATTAGAATAAAACGAACCATCTGCAATAGCTTTATCTACTTTTGGTAATACTTGGTATTGCACTTTCCCTGCGCCAATATTGCGATGCCCCGTTTCTGAATTTCCTACTTCATGGACGGGTAGCCCAACTTCTATGCCTGCCGCACTTACTGCGGCGGTTGGGTATGTTTTTGCATACGTATCCATAGTTGGAGTATCGGCCGCATAAATTGCATTTCCTTTTTTGAGCAAACTAATACCCCAGCCATCGAGAATAATAACGACAAGTGGTTTTGGGCGCGGACGTGTATTTTCTTCTTGCATGCGTTGTATTATAACACGTGGTGACGGGAGGATTCGAACCTCCGACCCCGGGCTTATGAGTCCCGTGCTCTAACCAACTGAGCTACGTCACCGTATCGATAAACTATAGAGTACGGGGAATAGGACAACCCCGCAATAGGCGGGGCTGTTAAGCCGGTTTCTCTAAAAAGAGGCCGGATGCTTGTGGTGACGCACTGCTGTTTTTTACGCAGTGGTCGTATACACATATATTCCAAACATATGAATACGTCGCAATACAATTTTAAAGCATTTTGTTAAAAACTATTGGCAAAAACGCTTATCTTCTGGTATGCTCCCTTACACAAGTGAACATCGCGGGGTGGAGAAGTAGTATCTCGCCTGGCTCATAACCAGGAGATCATAGGTGCAATCCCTATCCCCGCTACATCCGAAGTCGAAGGGCATTTAATCGCTCAACAAAGCAATAAACTAGCAATTTCATCAAAATAGCCTTAAAATACATTTGACAAATCCATGTAATAGGAGTATAGTGTCAAGTACTGAAAAGAACAGTTCCGCCGAACCTCCCGAACCTTCAACCAAACTATATAACATCTTTGAGGAGAGAGCGGTTCCATTATGCGCCGTATAAAGCATAGTACAAAGTGGTTACGTGATATCTATATTCAATCTCTCTCTTACGAAGATTATATATGTCACCTAACCACTTTTTGGTTGTTGGGGGACTGTTTACAAATTACATAGCATAGCGCTTTAATCTGATTACCGGCTACTCATGCGGCAGGATAAAGCGACATACTATGCAAAGCAGGAACGCGGCTCGCCAATACGGCGAGGCGCACCTGCCACTGGCGACTTGCCATCTTTTTAGTAAGTTGCCAGCGGCGGGTTACACGTTTCAATTCGAAACGTGGCCTGAAACGAAAAAGTTCAAACAGAAAAAGTGAGAATTAAGATGACAAAGTTAATCGCGTATGCAGGATCTTGGATCGGTCATGGAAGCTTGTCTGACGGTCGACATGAGGTTTACCGTCTATACGACGATGGGACCTTTGATTCCTACGAGGGCAGCGTCCCAGAGGACTTGCCGTGCCTCGCATATTACGAAAGTTCCGTGACGGGGACTGGCAGTGGCGTATCGTTCGGGGAGTTCCTGGGGGGAAGTCTCTCCCGGGGCAATTGTGAAAAACCGGAAATGGTTGCACTCGCCCAGAAATTCTGGGATGCGCGAAAGTTATATCTGGCAGGCTCGCGTGCGCACACGGAGCAGTTGGCCAGAGAATTCGCACCCTTGGTGCGAGCATTTTTAGCCCGCCCGTCGCGTCGAATCAACCCAGAGGCCCAGATTTATAGGGCTGCAGGTTGGTTTGGGAACGTCCGGAGCGCAGGCCTCCGAGGGAGGATCGCGGAGCTTGCCGGTGAGCTCAAGAAGGCAAGCGGTGGCTACCACGAAAAAGTGGAGGCCAGTGGGCTCGCGGAGTCAGAACACGAGGAATTTATTCAGCAGCTCTGGGCTGCGCAGGCGGATAAAATTTCCGTCGCAGTGTAGTGTTCTTTCTCTGGCAACGGATTGCGAGAATTGTACATTTTGTAAGAAGCCGTTTGTTGCAATATACAAACGGCTCTTTTCTTTGGTTCATAACAATATGTTGTGGATTAAAGTGAAAGAAAGCTAAAATTATATCGCCGCTATGCGGCTGCTTGGTACTACATAAAATCGGACTAAAAAACCCGCCAGTTCGGCGGGCAAGACTCTCTCCTCAAGAAAGTTAATTCTTAGTCTGTATAATTTTTATGTATTGCCAGTAGCCTCATGGCGGTTTTTTTATTTTTATTTTGATGGTGCAGAATGTCGTTCCCTTCTCCCCAATTGGGGAGAAGGTGCCCCGCCACGGCGGGGCGGATGAGGGCAGATCAAGCGGCATAACCAGCCCTCACCCTAACCCTCTCCCAAATTTGGGAGAGGGGAGCGCACGTTTTGCTTTACTTTCTGTATATATTCTGTATTCTAAAGAAACGCATTGGGCCTGAAGTGTAACGGTTTTGCATGTCTCCCTGTCACGGAGAAGGCAGCGGGTTCGACTCCCGTCAGGCCCGCCTTCGCCTCGCTGTAGCTTCGGCTATGGCGGGCAATGCCCGCAATAGAGAAGCGAAAGCGGGCTTAAATTGA
>JAQBWN010000012.1 GCA_027624555.1 bacterium
AACCCTGCGGTTCTTCGTTGTACAAACCGTCCATCACCGTTACATAATCTACGCATATAAGAGCCGCCAACATAGCAGCCCTATTCCCAACCTCAATAATTGGGCGAGTAGGCCCCTTTGCGGAACGAATAGAAATATCTGTATTAATTCCTACTATTAAAATATCTCCCTGTTGTTTTGCCTCCTCTAACATGTCTAAATGCCCGCCATGAAGCAGGTCATACGAACCGTTATGACTAACGATTATCTTTCCCTGAGCCCGTAGCTCTACAGACTTTTTAGCTGCTTCTTCTAAGGTTAAAATCTTTTCTATTCTCCAATGATGCTGTAGTTCCATACGTAAAATAGTACACAGGAAATATAATGTTGGAAAGTGGAGGGGAGGGGGTCGTTATCCTACTATTTTTTCCGCCGCCTCTTTCAGCGAATCCACCACCATATCAGGCTTCTCAGTTAACTTTCCCTCTTCCCAATATTTACTTCGAATTAATGCTGTTTTCGTACCTGCGTTTTTTCCAAACAACAAATCTGCCTCTTTATCACCAATCATCCAACTAGCTGCATAATTAATTGGGCCTATCTTTGCCTCAATTTGTTTTGCCATTCCAATATGAGGCTTTCTGCAATCGCATTCACCCTTACTTCTGCTATGCGGGCAAAATGCAACCATAGCAAGATGCACTCCATGAAGTGCTAATTCTTCTTCCATATATGCATGCAACTCATGCATGTTTTTTTCCGTGTACATACCGTGCGCAATACCAGACTGGTTCGTAACAACTGCTAATGTAAATCCTGCATCTTGTAATTGCTTGCACGCATCTATAGAACCTGGAACCCATTCCCACATGTCACGCTCATTCACATACCCGTGGTCAACGTTCAACGTTCCATCACGGTCAAGAAAAATAACTTTACTAGGCATGGTGCTCGGCAATAGTGTGTAGCAACTCCCCTTGAGTTATACCTACCGCGCCAGTTTTTTTTGCAACCGTCGCTCCTGCAGCGTTACCGATTTCAGCTGCTTCCGTTAACGTAGCGCCAACTAACGTAGCCAGTAAAATGTTTACTGCAGCAGTATCTCCACATCCGGACGTATCTACCACCTCGCCTGCCTCTATATATACTGTAGGCACATATTCACCCTGAGCTTTTTTTGCTTGCACGAACATGCCTTCGCCACCAAGAGTTATAAATACGGTTGTATCGAAAGAAGCTGTCAACATTTCAGCCAGTTCGTGAGCTTTTTTACCGCCATTTTCATGTTGATTTATCCCTAAATACTCATGAGCCTCTTTTTTATTTGGTGAAATATATGTTGCTCCCGTAAAATATGAGATGCGCGACGGTTTTACATCGGCCATCAATGGAATGTTATGTGCTCTCATGGCATCCATAAGCGCATGTGCTACCTTTTCTGAAATCGTTCCTTTCGCATAATCCGAAACAATAATTGCATCTGCTGACGCTGCGTGCACCTTAATCTCCTCCAACAGCCGATCTTCTATATCTGAAGAGAGCTCAATAAGTTCTTCAAAATCAACTCGCAAAAGTTGCTGACTACCTACAACGTATCTTTTTTTTACTATCGTCTGCGCACTCTTACTTCGTACAAGCACGGGTATATACCCCTCATTACTTGCTGATTGGTCTATTAAATCCGCAGAATCATCATTCCCCACCACACCTATACAGGTAACTTTCGCCCCTAGCATTGCAGCGTTTTTAGCAGTATTTCCAGCACCACCAGTCGCATTTTTTTCTTTCTTCGCATGTAAAATAGGAACTGGCGCTTCTGGGTTGAGACGCTCTACATTTCCATAAATATATGTATCAAGAACAATATCCCCTACAACAAGGATATTTTTCTCTGCGAACAAACTCGTAATTTCTTTTGCTCTTTGTAATGAAATAGCCATATTAAAACATTGTACACCGATATTGGCGTTAAAATGCTAATCGCCTTTTTCTATACGGTAAGAATCCTCATCAAAATGCTGAGTAGAAAATTCCATGATTTCAGAATCCTCTAGACCCGTAAACCGATGCATGAGTCCTTGAGTAATTTCTAGTGCGTCACCTGGCTTCATAACAAACGTCTTTTTTGCGCCATCTTTATCGATTAATTCCATTTGCACTAGGCCTTTTGAAATGTAAAAAGTCTCATGTTTGAGTACATGAAAATGCAGGGAGCATCGCTTCCCTTTTTTGAGAACCAAAATTTTCCCACAATATTTTTCATCATTGTGAACCCAAAGCTCCTTGCCCCACCCCTTGGGAACAACCTGGATTTTTGATTTCTGTATTGATGCCTTTTTGGTCGTTTTCATATACGAATTATATATCATCTAGCAAATAAAGTCAAGTACTCTCTCAACGCTTCTTGCCAAACCCGTACCTGTGGCCCTTTGGTGTTTTGGAGAATACTAAATGCAGGGCGTTTTGCAATTCGTGGAAATTCTGCGGAAGATACGGGCTTCACTATAACAGGCATGTTCTGCATATATTCAAAAATCTTTTGCGCAAACTCAAACCATGATGCTTTTCCGCTATTTACCGCATGGTAAATTCCAAATGGATACTGTTCGATAATAAGCGTTTTAATATACGTTGCAACGTCTTTTGTAAACGTGGGGCTTCCTACTTGATCCTCTACTACGCTCAAATTTTTCTTTGTTTGCGCTAACTGCAACATCGTATCCACAAAGTTTTTACCATTAGGACCATACAACCACGCCGTGCGGACTAAATAAAAATTACATCCTGATTCTTTCAATGCGCGCTCTCCTGCAAGTTTAGAATTTCCGTATTCATTCACTGCCGGCCCGGGTGAATCCGTCTCAGAGTATCCGTCTACACTCGTACCAGGAAATACATAATCCGTACTAAAATGTATTAGAGTTGCAGAAAGTTCTTTTGCAACTTCGGAAAGATTTTTCACACCCATTTCATTCACCAAAAAAGCATCTTCTTTGTGAGTTTCTGCATCATCAACATTCGTATATGCAGCTGCGTTTATAACATGCGTGGCGTTAGCAGCACGAAGCACTGCTCGCACGCTATCACTATTAGTAATATCTATTTCGTCTCGATCTAGAAGTAACGGTTTATATTCTGCAAACACGCTACCAAGCATACTGCCTAACATTCCCTTAGAACCAACAATAACAAGTATCATACGTAAGTTTTCTCTACGTTTGCAAGCGTCGGATACGCAGCATCCCGCTGCGAAACAATTGGGCTTTGCACTGGCCACTGAATTCCTATTGCTGGGTCATTCCAAAAAATTCCGCGTTCATGCTCTTTTGAATATTCCTCTGTGCAGTAGTATACAAATTCTGTGTTTTCTTCCAACGCACAAAACCCATGCGCAAATCCTGGCGGAATATACAGCATATTTTTCTCTTCTGCAGTCAGCGTTACTCCAACCCACTGTCCGTATGTGGCAGAATCTTTCCGAATATCAACAGCAACATCAAACGCACTGCCTGAAGACACTTGAACTACTTTCCCTTGAGCCTTTGGAGGGAGTTGATAGTGCAAACCACGGAGGGCGTGCTTCTTACTTTTGGAATAATTTATTTGAACAACATTCACATCAATGCCGTTTGCAGCAAATTCAGAATGCTTAAAGAGTTCCGCAAATTCTCCTCGTTCATCGGGAAATACTTTTGGAGTTATTACTATAACGCCTTCAAGTTTTGTTTTTTGAAATTCAAATGGCATAGGTATTATGTATGTTCTTCTTTTTGCTGTTCTTGTAAAAAATCATTCAACCATTCCCGCGCTTTTTCCGGGGACAGTATATCAGTATTTTCTTCTGGTGCTTTATCATGCATAAGTGTCATTTTATACTATCTTTTCAGTAGTTGTATATATGCTTCTGGTGGCAAATTGATAGAGCCTTTTGTAGATAGGCGCTTTTTCCCTTTTTTTTGCTTATCTAACAGCTTTCGTTTTCTGGTTACGTCTCCTCCATACAATTTGGCAGTCACGTCTTTGCGAAGTGCAGGTACTGTTTCGCGAGCTACTACCTTCCCACCCACCGCAGCTTGAATGGGTACTGCGAATTGTTGACGCGGCACAAGGTCTTTTAATTTATCTACAACCCTTCTTCCTATTGCTTCTGCTTTACTGCGCGGAATAATTAACGACAGCGCTTCCGCTATTTCATGGTTCATTAAAATAGTAAGTTTTACTACGTCTGCTTGTCTCCAGCCGATTACATCATAACTAAGAGATCCATACCCGCTTGTAATTGATTTTAGTTGATCATATAAATCTACAACCAGTTCTCGAAGCGGCAATTCGTAATGTAAAAGCATACGTTCTGTACCTAATACTTCTTGGGAAATTAAATTTCCTTCATGCTGAGCCATTACCTCAAATACGGCGCCTAAGTATTTTCGTGGAAGCAAAATATCAGCACTGCACCACTGCTCTTCCATAGATTCAATAAAACTAGGGTCGGGAAATGCGTCTGGTGTATGAATATCTTTTTTCTCCCCGCTCGTAAGTACGACGTGGTAGAGCACGCTTGGAGTTGTTACTACAAGCTCCACATCAAATTCCCTTCGCAACCTTTCTTGTACTATTTCTAAATGAAGCATACCCAAAAAGCCGCACCGAAAACCCTGCCCAAGTGCGTGGCTTCTCTCCATGTGCGCAGTAAGACTAGAATCATTTAACTGTAAACGGCCCATAGCTTCCCGCAGAACAGGAAAATCGCTTCCATCAACAGGGTATAAGCCCGCGAATACTTTTGGTTGGGGGATTGCAAACCCGGGGAGCTGCTGTACGTTTTGCTTTTCTACAGTTTTTGTAATCGTATCCCCAACACGCGCTTGTCGAATATTTTTTAAGCCCGTTGCAATATATCCAATCTCGCCTGCACCAATACGTTCACGCGATAAAAATTGCGGCTTAAACACACCAACTTCAACTACGCGGTCATCCACATCTGTTCCTAAAAATGTAATAGAGTCTCCTTGAGTAACACTGCCTTCCATTACTCGAACATACGCAACGACGCCCTTGTAGTCGTCGTATACCGAATCAAAGATCAAGGCACGAAGCCCAGCTCCCACCCCCTCCAGCTCCCCCTCGGGAAGGGGGAGAGACGCAGCGGCTGGCACTTTCTCACAAACCGCATCCAGCACCTCAAGCACGCCTTGCCCAGTTTTTGCCGATATATGCAAAATATCTTCTTTTTTAGAACCCAATAAATTTATTATTTCCTGAGACACGCCCTCCACGTCCGCAGCGGGTAAATCAATTTTATTTATGACGGGAATAATTTCCAGATTTTGCTCCAGTGCAAAATAGAGATTTGAAACAGTCTGAGCCTGCACACCCTGCGTTGCATCTACCAGCAAAATAGCTCCTTCAACCGCTTTGAGACTTCTCGAAACTTCGTATTGAAAATCTACATGCCCAGGAGTATCAATTAAATTCATGATAAATCCTTTATGCTCCATTCGAACCGGCTGAAGTTTAATGGTGATCCCTTTTTCCCGTTCCAGCTCCATCGAATCGAGTAATTGCGCCTGCATATTTCTCATTTCAACGGTATGCGTTAACTCGAGCATCCGGTCCGCCAGAGTGCTCTTTCCATGATCGATATGCGCAATGATACAAAAATTCCGTATTTCCATAGAATTAAATGAAAATACCACGGTTTACTACTTATTTCAATCTTGATTTTAATTCCGCTAAGGCCAGTGGCAAAAAAGGCACAAACCACAAGAAGTACTGGTTAAACAACACGGTGTTAAACGCAATAAAGACGAGCATAATACCAAGACCTGCAACAGAAAGAGGGAGCTGTTTTCGGTATGCGGCGAGATATACAAGAATCATTAAAAAAGCCATGGGCGCAATACCAACTGAGCCATTGATTTGCAGCAGCGAGACCAACGGAGGCGCTCCTATATTAGCTTCTGAACTCCGACTAGCGGAAAACAATAGGCCTTTTACTACCCCTTGTGGGTTATCGAGCAGAAAGGGTATTGAGGCAACAAGCGGAACAAGCGCCATGATTGCCACAGATGAAAGAACGACTTTCCATCGTTTTTCTTTCTCCGCCTGTACCCAAACGAGAATGATGTACAAAGGGGCAAGGAAAATAGCTACTTGCTTTATTCCTAATGAAATTCCAAACAGGAACGCGGACCAATACCGCTTCTTCTCAAACAACACCACCGAAAGCGTTAAAAATAACAGTGCAATAAAATCCACGTGCGCAACACGGATCACATACATCGACCAACGGTTAAAGAGCCAAAAGAACAACGCAAATACTGCGAGCTCGTACTGCCTGCGCTGCAATAAGGTCCAGAATAATATAACCCCAATGGCAACATAGCTTCCTAAAAATATCGGGCGCCAAAATGCAATCCAGTCGGTAAAGTCGTGTAATCCAGCTTTCTGAGAAACAGCGGAAAGTAGATAAAATAACGGGAAGTGTCCAGGATTTTTATGATGCGTACACGTATCGTCCGTCGCACACCTGTACGGATTCTCCCCTTTCGCCACCATGCCGCCCCGTAGCCAATAGTAATATACATCTTCTCCATCAACGCTCGTACTATATAATTTCGTATGTAATACAGAAAGTAATGAACGTTTTTCCAGTGGCTCCGCAACGAGACGAAGAGACGTTGGATCATCAGCGTTAGCGAGCGGTCCTCGAATAGAGAGAGACTCGTTCGCCGAAGCGTTCGGAAGACGTAACTTCACTAGGTATTCTTGTGTTTCCACAGCACGAAGCGTCGAAAACGTAAACGTAAGCTTTCTTTCCTCATTATCAAACACCCGTTTAAATTCCTCCGTCTGCACGAGCACAACCGTTCCCGTATGGCTATCGGTAACGGATATCTCTACCAACGTATCCTTGTCTACGTTGGGATCTTCTACCGTCCAAAAACTAATCCCTGCCAGAGGTCGAGCAGAATACATGTGTATATCTGTACTCGGCGTATCCCGCGTTAGCTGCATTGCTCCTACAGGGTCTGGTAGTTCATCGGTATTGGATACCTGATAGCGAAGTGGCCATAGAAGTACCAGCAGCAAAAAAAGAGTGACTCCTACAACAAATAGCCAATCTCCTTTTTTACTTAATTGCATCATTCCATGAAGCCCGAGAAACGCGGGGTGTCTGAACCTGCAGTAAACTTCAATTTACGAGGAATATACTTTTTAATAATCTCGAGCTCTTCGCTTTTACATAGCATACAAACTAAAACATACGCTATCATGCCTCCCACAAACACTCCGATAAGTTGCGTAGCAATTCCCCAAAAGCGCTGCATATCAACTACATATGCAATAGGAGTTTTTAACCCTTGTGCCACAAGTGCTGCTACCAGCGTTGCCAAAACTATTTTGAACATACTTTTAAGAACGACCTTATCGTCAAATCCATCTAAATGTACGTGAAGCACTCCAAGTAAAATTGCAAGTTGTACTATTGCGGAAAAAGAAAATGCAATTGCAAGCCCTTGTATCCCAAGTCTTTGTGAAAGAGGAAACGCAAGCATCGTATTTAAAATAATGCTGATTAACGAAACAATAACTGGCGTCTTTGTGTTTTGTTGAGCATAAAATGCTCGCGTAAGAAGCGGTATAGTTGCCTGTGCAAAAATGCTCATCACAAGAAATCCAAACGTATCATACGTTATTGCTGTATCATCCCAACTAAATGCCCCGTCTCCAAACAGTACGCGTATAATTTGCGCGCGAAGTAAATAAAACAGCGCCGATATAGGCACGACAAAAAACATGATATATCGAAACGATTTCGTTAGCGTGTGACGAAATGCTAATGACTGTTTCCGAGCCACTTGCTCTGAAAGCGTAGGAAACGCTGCTTGTGCAAAAGCTATGCCGAAAATACCGATGGGAATATATTGGGCATTATTCGCCAAATGAAATGCCGTAATACTTCCAGAAAGGAGGCCAGAACCGAGAACGGTAACGATAAGGAGGTTTGTTTGTTGTGCTGCGAGCCCAAAGACTCGAGGAAGCATCATGCGCCATAATTTTTTCCAGTCTTCAATCGAAGATATAAGAATAAATTTCCATCGAAAGCCAACAGTAACCACACTCGGAAACTGTACCAACACATGAAGCAACGCGCCAAATACAACTCCCCAGGCAAGGCCGATAACTCCAATTTGTGGAACAAAAAATATTGCTCCGACAATAATTCCAAGATTATACAAAATGGGCGCAAGAGCGTACGCAACAAATCTTTTATAGGAATTGAGTATCCCAGAAAAAATAAAGCTTACGGAAAGCAGTATTGGCTGGAGCGCCATAATACGTGAAAGCTCTATCGTTAATCTTAATTTTTCTCCCTCAAACCCAGGAGTAATAAATGAAACTATCCAGGGGGCAACAAACATATATAGAACACTCAGGAATCCTATACCGAGCACCATCAAATTGAGGACAGAAAGTGCAAACCGATATGCATCGTTTTTTCCATCTTTACTAGCAACCATTTTTTCCGTAAACATCGGAATAAACGCGGCTGAAAGTGCTCCAATAACTACGAGGTTAAAGATAAGATCCGGGATACGAAACGCGGCAATAAATGCATCAAACGTATCACCTGCTCCAAATAATGTTGTAAAAGTTCTGTCTCTAAGGAGTCCGATAATCCTACTTAAAAATGAAGAGGCACCTATAATGAGCGCCGCCGACACAATGGATCCGTTTGCAGGGTATTTCATAATTTATCGCTTTTCAAACACAATGCCTGGCACAATATCAGAAGTCAATTGCCCTCGATACACCATTGCAGAATCTGTCTCTAGTGTTACTCCTTGCCCTGGTACAGATTTTGAAATTTTCATTGTGCTCGGGATTTCAATAGATGCGCGCACACTGTTCCTATGCTGCCCAGGCTGTTTTGCAATAGAAAGTGCATACGAAGAAGCACTCTGCAGGGCATTTGGCATGCGGACAGCATTCGGAATTGTATACTGATACAGCGTAACCGACGTTTGCCCAGGTTTCGTTATTACCCAATTTGCAAAAAAAGTATATCCCGATTCACTCCCAACTACAGTGCCGTTTGGTAATTTAGTTTGTCCGCCCTGCCATGCCGCAACGTCCGGATCCGCCTCAAGTTCAAATAATCCCTCATTCAGCACAGGGGCCGGCACGTCAGATTCCGCGGTAAAGCCCTTTGCTTCTATGAGCTGCGCGCCATACGGTACAAGAGTTCGTTGATACGTAACATTATCCTTTTCCGCGGGATCGCCTTCTTCTCGGTAATCAAAATCTATCTTTTCGTCTGGGCCATGATGCGTCCTTCTTACAGTGAGCACAACATCTACATCTCCATTCGCAGTAATACTAGCCCTATAGTCAATTTCTTGTTCAATAAATTGATCGCTTTTATGCCCTCCTATATTCGCATTATTCACCATCAGAAAACCATCCGCACTTGCTGGCAATGTGCCAGCCCATCCTAGTTCGCGAGCCTGTGTTTGCGCATGCTCATCTGCAAAGTTGAGAAGCAAGTCTTTCTCACCTAAAGACTTGGTAAGCGCTTGTAGTGTCTTCATTTTTCCGTTGCCGTCCTGCGGCGAAGATGCTGAAAACAATCGCGTGAGTAGCAACGGTGTTAAATCAGAAAGAAATTCTTTTGGCTTATTAAGCGTTCGATCATAATCATACGTCACTTCTGCCTGAGTAACTTCAATAAAATTTTCTGCAGTAACCGTGACATCATATCCAGGAACATGTATAGGTCCCGTTGCCGATAAAAGATTTTGTATAACTTTTGGAGTCATAAGGATAATGCCGTCAACGGTTGGCCCACCTTCCTTTTCAAATAATTCAGCTGCCTTGCGTGCGCTTACCGAGAAATCTACAAACCAATTTGAGTCCCGCAAAAACCACCTATTCACAATTGAAAGAAGCGGATTTGGTGGGGCAAGAAACTTTTTTAATTGACCGTCCCCATCGTACACACTTTTCACGTCTATATTTTCTACTTTTCCTCGAGATACATTTACAAGCCCTACAGTTCCAATAAAACCTCCTACCGGACGAAGCTCATCACTATTTGCGAACAAAACGAGATACTGCTTGTCGTGCTCTGCCCCTAAAAGAGTAAGCAGTGTTCCGCTTTCTTCAACTAAATGATGTAATGTATTTTTTGCTTTCGGAATAACGATGCGAAGTTTTTCAATATTATAAATAACGTTTTCTGGCATTCCGGTTATTTGCACGTGCTCTATTTTTTCTTGTGCTACATTAATTGACTCTTCTGCGTTTTCCAAGTGCGGCTTAGCCGCAATAATAGCATCGGTGAGTGAAGTGTTAAGCGACACGCTTAAAAAAGGCGTAATAGCCCGGGACATGTGAACACCAGCATCGGATAGCGCCACTCCCAAGTCGAGCATATTTTGACCCGACTTTACTGTCCCAGAAATGTCTAGCGCCCGAAGTACATTCTTGGATGCGGCGAGAGCTTCGTCCATATCTGCTTTTGCGGACGTAAGTTCTTGCGACGCAGCAGAAAATTGCCGTTCGCTTTCTATGGTATTTGTATCCGCAAGTGCGTTCTGGGCCTCAAGAATATGACTAAATGCATTTTCTGCTTTGTCTTGTATTGTAGATAACGCTGCTGTTCCTCTTCCCGCTCCTTGCAAACTCCACACAAGAAACGATGCAACTGCAAATCCTACGAGGAGAAAAAATGCACTAACCGCAGTGCTCCTAGTGGGCAATTGAACACTCGCTTTCGGCATCATAATTTGAGCATGCTCGGGTGCCAAAAGCGTAGGTTTTGATTGCACCGGAAAGCTGTACGCAATGTCTCGCTCTTGCATGAGCAGGGGGTTTACAAATTTCTTTGGAGGTCTAACTAGGTTTTCAATCTGACTACTTTGAGGCACTTTCTTAGCTTTGCTCTGTATAGGAGCGTTTATTGAAATATCCACAGTTGTAGAAAGTGATGGGGCGGTAAAAAAACGATGCTTCGGCAATGCGATATTTTTCTCTGCCTTTGTTTCTATTTTTTTTCTATCAAAATGAATAGCTGTTTTTTTGCCAGGCTGTTTTTTATGCCGTTTCGCTAATGGTTTCTTGGGTGGTTTTGCACTGGCTTTCCGAAGCCGTGCAGGTATTTTCCATTCAATTCGAATTGTATGGTCGTCTTTAGAGGGAATTACATCATGCACCCTCTTATTGTAGCCTATTGCTGGAGTCGTGCCATCTATTCAAGCGCTCGTTTATACACCGTAATATGTTCTTCTGCAGCTTTTGTCCAGAGATACTGCTGTGCTTGTTGCTTACCACAAATCTTGAGTCTCTGACTATGTTCTTTATCTTGCTGAATTTTGAGCATTGCGCGCGCTATGTCCTCTACGGATTCTGGGTTTACATATTCTGCTGAATTACCCAGTAACTCGGGAATACTTGAACTATTGGATGCAATAACAGGCGCGCCACACATCATTGCTTCAAGTGGTGGCAAACCAAACCCTTCGTACAAACTTGGGAAAACAAATGCGGTGCTTTCTGCATATAATGCCGGGAGCAACTCATGAGGCACAAAACCCGGGAAAAAAACGTCGCGTTGCAAGGAATCTTTTTGCACATACGCAAAAAGATTGCTGTAGCCGGGTATTGGCTTACCCGTTATGACTAACGCAACCTCCGGAACATGTTTTTGAACTTCCTGGAATGCGGCAAGAAGCCTAATCAAGTTTTTATGATTCATCCATACACCAACAAAAAGGAAAAAGGGTCTATCTGTACCTAGCAACAAGCGAACTTTTTGGCGAGATGCAACAGAAATTGGTTTCATAAATTCCGCATCCACGCCCTCATATATAGTTGTGATTGGTGCAACGCAAGAAAAGGGTAGCTGTTGCATATCTTGCTTAGTAGCGTTTGAAACAGCTATTACTTGCCGCGCATGTGCTACTGCATTTGCAAAAACAAGCTCATACCCAACTTGCTGTAAAATTGACTGGCGTTTTTGCCCAGGGAAAATAAACCGAGTTATATCATGAATCGTCACCACATATGGGCGCCGATACAAATACGGAACATTAAAATGCGTAAAATGCACGAGATCTACATCGAGCTTATTTAATTGCAACAAAAATCTGGTTTGTTCTTTTAAGGAGTAATATGACGGCTCAACGCCGATGTATGAGAAAAAGCTGTCATCCCCAAGTTCTTTTTTTATTTCCTCTTCTTTGCCTTCAGGGACTAATAACGTAAATGTATGACCAAAAGAATTCTTATGAAATTCAGATACAATGTTTCGAATATACCTCCCTATACCAGTCCAATAATATGCCCGTGCATCTATAGCTATTTTCATATACTAACTATACAACTGATTCCAATATTTTTACCGTTTGTTTTGCTGCGCGGTCCCATGAGTATTTTTCGCGTATTTCCTGCTGAACACTTTTTGGAACACGTGTGGGCGATACGAGCATTTCTTCCAATACTGCTGCAATTTGCGATGTGTTATACGGATCGATAAGTGTTGCCCACGAACCCACCACTTCCGGAAGCGATGAGTTAAAAGACACTACAGCAGGCGTGCCGTTTATCATTGCCTCAAGTGGCGGAAACCCAAACCCCTCATAAAAACTTGGGTACACAAATAAGTCGGCTGCTGCATACAGAGCGTTCTTGTCTTCTTCTTCCACAAACCCAATGATGTGTATGCGGTCAGCATACGGCGAAGCAGCTACCACATTCCTAAGCTCACGCATTTTCCAGCCTTGTTCTCCTGCAATAACAAGGTTCTGTGATATACGGTTCGCAATAGTTGAAAATGCTGCAATGATACTACTGATATTTTTTCTTGGTTCCATCGTACCCACAAATAAGAAAAACTTTGATGGAATTCCATGTTTTTGGACCACATGCTGTACGTCGACTGGTTGAATACCGCCTGCCTGCGATGCAACCCCAGGATAAATAACAGTAATACTGTTTTCATGCAAAGAATATATATCAATTAAATCTCGCGCGGTATATTCCGAAACGGCAATAATATGGTCAGAGCGAATAAACAAGTCACGGGGGCGCATAAGTGAATCTTTTAGTCTGCGCTTTATAGTTAAAAATTCTGGAAATCTTTCAAATGCTATATCATGTGCGGTAGATACTAAGGGAACATCGCGTGATAACGGAACAAGGTGAGAATTTGGCACAAATACCACATCAATATGTTGAGACAGCATCGTGTCCCACTTAGGTGAGCCTAACAACAGCTGAGATGCGTGTAATAACTTATTCGGGTACCGAAACGGATGTACTACAACATTTTCGCGAAACTTCGGAAGCATTACGTTCTTCGCACTATTATAAAATAGATGATATGTATGAAGTGGCGCAACGCGCGACATTGCGCGTATAATCTGCGTCGTATATTCTTCTACCCCGCTGTGCCTCCCCCCCATCAGCGAACGGACGTCGATGGCTATATGCATAAAAAATTACACTCCCCGCAGTGATTCGCGAAATAAAACAGCTATATTGCCACCTACAAATACCAACATAAACAGCGAAGAGGCAACGGGGAGAGGTTTTATAGCATTGTACGATACCCATACTTGCGTAGGAACGGCTCGAAATGCAACAGACGAAAGCCCCTTTGTATTGTACTCATCAATGCTTTTATTCATTACCGAAATAAGGCTATTTGTGAGTTTTTCTACTTTGCTTTTTGATGCACTCCGCACGGAAAGACGAACAAGTTGCGGTGCTTCTTTATTGGAAGTAACCAAACGGCCCAGATCAATGGCATCCTGAGTAGGTAGCGCAATGTCAGCGTCTGTAAACATTGCGACGATTGTTTCAGGAGATGTTGCAATACTTGCAATTGTTGCCGAAAATAAATCTGCGGCAGATAAACCGTAAAATCCGTCGTATCGAAACGCTGTTGTAGCATCTTTCTGCTCAAGTGAAATCATGTAAGAAAAATGCGATTCGTATGTTCCGGGAATCTTTTTTGAAATTCCAAACGAAAAAACAAAAACAATAATACTTATACCTAGTATAAGAAAAAAATTGTGTCGGAGTGCGTCTATCGAGCTTGCGACATCGTTTTTTGGATCTTTATGCATATCATAGTAATCATGCTCCTTTGTATGCCTTTTGTACAAATTGTTGTATTTCTCTGACAAAGCGCTCAAGAGAAAACTTCGCGGCATGGCGCTGCATTACCTGTTTATCCCACTGCATGTGCTCTGCTTTCTGCATTGCCTGCATAAGGCACCACGCGGCTTGCTGTGTAAAAAATAAGCCTGTTTGGCCATCTATAACCGTCTCCAAAGCTCCGCCCGCCGCATAGGCAATAGTGGGCACTCCACTCGCAGCGGCTTCGAGCGGTGTAATACCAAAATCTTCTTCTTGGGGGAAAATAAGGGCCTTTGCATTACGATACAAATCTGGCAAATCACTATCGGATACAAATCCTAAAAATTCCGTATGCTCCCCGGCAACACTGCGCAGTGCATCAAGCTCTGGCCCTACTCCTGCAATTTTTAATGGTTTGCCTAAAAGTTCTGCTGCGGCAATTGCTATCTCTATCTTTTTATACGGAACTAACCGAGAAATGACCAAATAGTATTCTCCTTCAGAAATTACTGGCGAAAACCGTTCAACGTCAACGGGAGGATATACCACGTGCGAAGTTCGATTATAATATTTCTTTATTCTTTTTGAAACGTATGTTGAAAGCGTAAGATACGTATCAACCCTATGAGAAGCCATATAGTCCCAAAAACGAATATACGAAATAGCAACAGGAGCAATTTTCTGAAACCAAAGACTTCCAGAAAACTCCCTAACATAACGATGACTGCCATCCCATGCATACCGAGTAGGCGTCATGCAATAAGAAATATGAAGTGTATGAGGGGCAAGAAGTATACCCTTCCCAAAACTATGCGAATTAGAAATAACGACATCGTAATTTGAAAAATCGAATTGCTCCATTGCAATTGGCATAAGCGCCAGTGGAAAATATCGATGAGACCTGGTAAATCCTGGAAACTTTTGGAGAAACGATGTTCTTATACGAGTTTCATTAAATGAAACTTGCACTCCACTAGGATCGTATACAAGCGTATAAATAGGCGCGAAAGGAAATGCGCTGGCAAGTGCATTTAATACCCGTTCCCCTCCCCCCATATGCGTCAGATACTCATGAACAATACAAATACGCATATTAATTTACACCGCATTTTTATCCCTAAATAAAATAATAATAGTTTTCAGTATAAGAGTAATGTCAAGCCACAATGACCAGTTTTCAATGTACGCGATATCAAGTTTTGCCTCTTCTTCAAATGCTAAGCCCGCATTCCCCGCCACTTGTGCCATTCCAGACATACCTGGCTTAATGGTAAACAATTTTCGATGATACTTATCATATTGTGCTATTTCTTCTGGTAGATGCGGACGCGGTCCTACAAGACTCATTTCACCGCGCAGCACATTAAATAATTGTGGAAGCTCATCAATTCGTAATCGTCGAATAACTCGCCCAATACTAGTAATTCTTGGGTCCTTTTTCATTTTGAAAAGCGGCCCAACTCTTTCGTTTCCTGTTTGCTTCAGTTCTTTGTATTTCTCCTCTGCTTGTTTTCCTCCATACCGAGGCCCAACACAAAATTCGCTATACATACTCCTAAATTTCATAATTTCAAAAGGGACCATATTTCTACCTGTGCGTATCTGCCGATATATAACCCTTCCAGGAGAATTGCGTTTAATGAGATACGAAGTAAACATCAAAAGCGGAGACAACATAGCAATGCCAAACAACGCTCCCGCAACATCAATAACCCGCTTTACAATCCTTCCCCACCCATCGAGCGGAGTCCTGGAAAGTTCCAGAAGTGGAACAATACCTATTTGGCGATATCGGACATTAATAGCATGTGTTTCAAATATGTTCGGAACATACCGATAATCAATTTTATATTGCTCAGAAAAATCAAGAAGGATTAAATTATCTTTATCAGAAAGAGAAGGATTAGTTTGAATAATTTCATCAATTCCATGCAGGTTATAAATTGTTTGCAGTGCATCCCATGAAATCTGGTCTGCTTTTCCAACCACTTGGTATCCAAGTTCAAGGCGACGAGAAAATATAGAATCAAGCTCTATAGCAAAGGGCCCATTCCCTGCAAGCACTACTCGGTGCACTCCCATTCCACGACGAAGCAACACGTGCTGTAGTTGCCTAACAAGCATGCGCCCAAACGACACAAAGAGAAACGCTAATATGTATGCAGTAATAACAATGAAACGAGATTGAAATAATTCCGCCCGTAAAAAGATAAATAAAATAATTATCATAATTCCTATAGAAATTCCAGAGAAGATTTGCGTTACTTCATCAAGGGCACGACGAGTAACGCGCATTGCATATAAACCGTGCAAAGAAAAGACGAACAAAATAACAAGAGACACCACGCTTGCCGTTTGCATGTATTCCGCAAAGGGCAAGTCCACTTCAAATAACGCAGGCCGCACATCCTGCGCAACAGTGCTTAACCGTAAGAAGTATGCACAAGCAGCTGCAAATACGAGAGCCATAAAGTCTATTGGCACCAGCAATGCACCAAAAAACAGCTCAGAACGTTTCATGTTCTAAAGAATACGCCTGTCCATGAAAATTGACAAATTGCAATTTTACCGTATCATCCATAGCGCAGATGGATGGGCAATTACCCGTAAAAGGGAGGAAAGTCCGGACACTCTAGAAAACGGTGGCAGATAACGTCTGCTGGGTGCAAACCTAAGGACTCCTGCAAAGGAGCGAAGAGCGCAACAGAAACAAACAGCTTTTATTAGCAATGGTGAAATCGTGGGGTAAGAGCCCACGCCGCGATGTAGTAATACATCGAGGGTGCAAACCCCACCGAGTGCAACCTCAAGTCGCTCTATGAATAATAGGGCAGGTAGAGGGCAAAGATTCTAGTAGCGATACTAGAACAAGACAAATGATTGCCTTAAATGACAGAATCCGGCTTATAGTCCATCTGCAAAAATATGTGCATCCAACGCTTCATTTACCAGTCTATCGGCAATTGCGTTCTTTTTCCGGGGAACATGTTGAAACGAAATAGACGCAAATACTGGTAGTAATTTTTTTATTTCTATAAGGTAAAGTTTTAATTCTTCATTTTTTACGCGATATTCTCCGCGCACTTGCTTAACCACCAGTTCGCTATCTAGGTAACACATCAAGTCTTGCACGCCTTCTTTTTTTGCACGCAAAACTCCTGCAAGTAGCGCTTTATATTCCGCCTGATTATTTGTACCCTTCCCGATATATTCTTTATATAAAATCGGCTCGCTTCCGATACCGGTAAGCACAAAACCAATTCCGGCGGGACCTGGGTTTCCCCTCGCCCCGCCGTCTGTATAGAGAGTTGCTCTCTTCATGAGGAAGTTAACAGCAGTTGCACTTTCCCTTCATGAGCTTTGTAACCCCAATTGCACCCAAAAGTACCGGCCAAATAATATCAACAGAAGTTGCAGATAGCATATCCCACGCTCCTAGCAAGAATGTTACTGCAATTAAGATAGTAAATACTGGAATTGCCTTATGGTGGGGGCAATTACAATTACCGCAGTTTCCAGAACACGTTCCAGATCCGCATGACTGACAATTTTTTTCCATTGGACTATTTTCCATAAGTATATATATTAAAAAATAACGTCACTTTTATTGTACTCCTTTTTACTGCATTACCAAAGTTGAATATACGCCGCGAAGCCGTTCCAGAAATAGCGTAAACGATGATTTTTCACATTGAGCCTTGAGTGCCGCAAGATCGTCCGCCGTTGGGCCATCTACCGCACCGCTACTCTTACTATCAATATAGTACATGAGCGAGGAAGGATTGGACGTATGCTCAATTCCAAGCGCGTGCCCTAATTCGTGCTCAAGCACGAGGCGCAAATCGTTTCGAGTCGCATATTCGTAAATAGTAATAGCATCACCCACATATTCCCCCTGCCTAAATTCTGCGTCATCTCCAAATTCTTTATGAAGTTTTTCAACTTCCGCATTATGCGTGTCTACAATGTTGCTTTCACTATTCGCTAACATATTTACTTGCAATACTAGTTCATTCAATTTGATTCGTTCTCGCTCAAGCGCATCTTTTCGTACAACAATTTGTTTCTGGCGCTGTTGCAACTTCGCGTATTCCTCAGCAGATACGCCACCAGATGCATTAGCCTCCTGAATATCGGCATTCAGTACTCGCACATCTTGCTCGAACTCAGCCTGATTTGCCCGATACGTGGTCTGTGACTTTGTATACGTTGCATTAATAATGTTATATTGCTCTTGAATTTTATCTCTTGTTTTCGAATTTTTGTCGAGAGCATTGGTAATTGTGTTTACCTGGTCAGTTTTTGCTTGTCGGTCATCGTATTTGAGATTGATTGTAAATTCTGCGCCTTCATCGTACATAAAGATATTTTTTCCAGAAGGCAGCTCCCATGCATCTTCTGCTTCTTGTATTACGGTACGAAATTCTTCATGCGATATACGAAATCTCTCGTCTACTGTCCCAATGGAATAAGTGAACGCGCGCGAACAGGGCGAAGGAAACACAAGTAGCAACACTCCTAAGAAAAGCAATACAACAAACCCATAAAAAATACCCGCTCGAATACCAAAGTTCATATACCTATTACTATACCAAACTTTATGAGCTACACTCAATATATGGAATCTATGAAAGAATACTGGAATATTGACTCTGCGGCTATCCAGGTGCTCCAGGCAATTATTCATGCAAAAAAACCAAAAAATATCTTAGAAGTTGGCACCTCAAATGGATATTCAGCAATCCAGATGGGGAACATTGCTTCCCGCTATGGGGGAAAGATTACAACAATCGAATTTTTTGAAGAGCGGTTTCAATTAGCAAAAAAAAATATTGCTGAAGAAGGGTTATCAGAAACGATTGAAGTCTTGCAGGGAGATGCGGTAGAGATAATGCGTGATTTCTCCCCCTCCTTCGACTTCATTTTCCTAGATGCCAACAAAGAAGAATACCCTCTGTATTTTACACAAGCGATGCGGCTTATTAGTCATAATGGAATTATTGTTGCAGATAATACAGTATCGCATGCAAAAAAACTCATCGAGTTTTTTCAAGCAGTTGCATTAGAGCCGCGCGCAACTACACTCGATCTTTCAATCGGAACTGGGTTGGTGATAATTACAGTCGATTAATTGTAACAGCATTTGCTGGCGCAATATCCGCAAGTCGAAGTTCCAAGCTCTCTTTGCCTCGAAATTCGTTTACACCGATACTGGCGATCACGTCTACGCTATCTCTCAAGTCGCTTAGTTGTTGCCCTAATCCAAACCCTATTGCGTCTACCTCCCGCTCGCCAACCAAAAGCTTTGCCTTAATATGATCGTTTGACTTTCCCACTGTGCGAATAGAAAGAAGCGGTAACCCCTGTAATACAAATGTTGGTTTTACGTTTGCTTCGCCAAACGGCTCAAACTTTGCTAGTTGTCGTGCCGTATCCCACGTTACCATATGAGATGAAATAATTGCATCTGCCGTATGGATAACTTCTGGTCCTTCGTGGCCCGCAGCGCTTTGGCGGGCGAGGAAATATTCATGAAGCCCTTCTTTCATATGTTCTAAGTTTTCTGTTCGCGCGGAAAAGCCAGCTGCAGCTTTATGCCCACCGAGTTTTAATGTATGGTGACGAACGGTCTCTAGTGCAGACAACACATTCCCGTTGCCCCCACCCCTGGCAGATCCAACAGCATGCGCAAGGGAACTGTGCCCACCCACCACAAATGCTGGCTTAGAAAACTGAGACGCAAGTCTGCCTGCTACTAGCCCAACAATACCTGCCGACCATTGCGTATTATGAATAAAAACAAATGGAAGGCTATGATCGATTTCCATATTTGCCTCATCCATCATTTTTTTTGTAAGTGTTCTTCGCTCGTTATTGAGTTGTACTAACTTTTTAACCGTAATTTCGGCCTGCTCTGGAGTCTGCGCCATAAGAGCATCTAGTGCACTTTGAGGATGACCGATTCTTCCCGCGGCATTTAACAAAGGTACAATGCGAAACGCAATATCTTCAGCAGTAATTGTACTTGCATGTATGCGCGATTCTTTTAGTAGTGCTGCAATGCCAGGATGCTTTGTTCTCATTAACACCTCTTTTCCAAAGCGAACAATAGCGCGATTTTCCCCCAATAGGGGCATTACGTCCGCTATAGTTCCTATCATCACAATATCAAGAAGCCATTTTTCGCGATCAGCATCATCCGCAAAAGGAGAACTTCTATGGCGAAATAATGCTTGAGCAAACTTCCAAGACATGCCCGCACCACAGAGGTGTCCCCACTTATATGAACCGTCCGCATGCCTAGGATGCAATATTGCATAAGCCTCAGGCATTGTTTCAGGAAATTCATGATGATCTACAATTATAACGTCTTTCCCCGATGCATTCAGCATAGCAATTTCTGCGCCATTGCTAATTCCGCAATCCACCGTTACAAGCACTTCAAATTCAGGCAACATTTGCTGCAATACTACGCCATTTAACCCATATCCGTCATCGTATCGATGTGGCAAATACGGGATAACATGTGCACCAAGTGCTATGAGAGTTTCAATCATAATTGCCGTAGACGTAATTCCGTCTGCATCATAATCGCCATACACAACAATGCGCTCCTTGTGTTTTATTGCTCGCATAATTCGTTCTACCGCCTTTTCCATATGGGCAATGGAATATGGATCGTGTATGTCTCGTTCATAAGATGGGGCAAAGAATGTTTCCTGCTCCTTTGGTAAAACATTCCTATTTTCAAGCAAACGTAAAACCAATGTTTCAAAATCGTCTATTTCTCTAGCGCTTCCTCGTATCCCCCAAACTTTTTCTTTCACAGCTAGATACTTCTCGTAGGTATAAACGAAATTTCTTCATGAGATTGCTTGTAGTTAGGAATATGGTGTTCCAAAAATTTTTGCAAGTCATGACCCATTTGCGGATGAATCTCGTCCTCAATTTGCAACAATCTGTTATATTTGCTTGTTCTATCAGATCGCGATGGCGCTCCAGTTTTAATTTGTCCCGCTCCTACTGATACTGCAAGGTCTGCAATAAACGTATCTTCTGTTTCTCCAGAACGATGAGATATAACGACATTCTGCCCCGCCTCTTGAGCTATAAGAATGGCTTGAAGCGTTTCAGAGAGCGTCCCTATTTGATTTGGTTTTATGAGCACCGCATTTGTCGCATTGTTTGCAATACCCTGCTTTATTCGGGTGGTATTCGTAACATACAAATCATCTCCCACAACTTGCAGGGCATTTCCATTATTGAGCGAAAATTGTTGAAAATCCTGGAATGCGTCTTGTTCAAAAGGGTCTTCAATTGAAATAATTGGATATAGCTCCCTCCACATTTTATACCTGTACGCTAAGTCGTTTGACTGTAAAAGCGCACCGTCAATCATGTACCCTGCTCTCTCTGCATCATAAAACTCCGAAGCAGCGGCATCGATGCCAATATATACATCTACCCCCGGAACATACCCAGCATTTTCAATAGCACGGGTTATTAAAATAAATGCATCTTCACTCTTTGACAGTTTGGGAGCAAAGCCACCCTCATCGCCCACTTCAGTTTGAAAACCTGAGGCTAGCAATAATTTCTTTAGAGCAAGGTGTATTTCTACTCCCATACGCAGTGCTGTTGCAAAATCTTTTGCGCCAATCGGTAGCACTTGAAATTCTTGAATAGAAAGACCATTACTTGCATGCGCTCCACCGTTTATGAGGTTCATTTGAGGAACAGGCATGAGAGGTTTACGTTTTGGGAACAACTGTTGCAAGTACACATATAACGGCAACGTTTGATGCGCTGCTTCGGCTCGCGCGCATGCAAGAGAAACAGCTAGTATTGCATTTGCACCAAGGTGTTGCTTGTTTGGCGTTCCATCAAGCTCCATCATACGGCGATCTACCTTAGATTGATTTGCAGTGTCTTGCCCCAAAAGAGCAGTGTGAATTTTCGTGTTCACGTTCGACACTGCCGCAAGAACACCGTTCCCGCTATATCTTTTTGGGTCCCCATCGCGCAATTCATGTGCTTCGTGAATTCCCGTTGATGCACCAGATGGCACCATAGCAGAGCCCATAATTCCTCCCTCACAAATAACTGTCGCCTGAAGAGTTGGAGTACCCCTGGAGTCTATTACTTCACGTCCAATAATCTGCTGTATTTTTGCCATGCACGTTAATTCTGAGAAGTAATAGCCACAATACCAGGCAGACGCTTTCCCTCAAGGAATTCTAGCATTGCCCCACCGCCAATAGAAACATGGTTAAACGAATCTACTTTTTTTAACTTCTCGAGCATATTTACCGTATCACCTCCACCAACAACACGATACGCGCTGCTACTAGCAAGGGCGTTTACCAGCGCCATAGTACCTTGTGTATATGCATCCACTTCCACGTGGCCAACAGGACCGTTCCAAATAATCGTTTCCGCAGAGGAACACGCTTGTACTATTGCAGCTATCGACTTTGGACCAATGTCCCATACGCCACCCACATGTTCTGGAATATATGAGACATCAACTGTTTGTGTATACGACCCATCATCATTTCCAATTACAACGTCGGTGGGAAGAATAATCCGATCTTCGTATTCCTCTAAAATATGCTTTGCAACTGCTATTTCGTCAGGAGAAAACATTGCACCGGGCCAATTATATCGAGATGCTAAAAATACGTTCGCAATCTTCCCCCCAAGGCACATCTTGTCAACGTTCGCGAGTAAATATCTTAAGATTCCTATTTTCGTCGTGATTTTTGAACCACTCACAATTGCTATATATGGCTTCTTTGCCGTTTTCTTTAAGGATGTTAATACTTCAACTTCCGTGACTGTGCGACGTCCTGCTGCGCTCGTTAAGAGTTGCGGAAGCAACACGATAGATGTATGGGCTCGGTGACTTGCGCTAAACGCCTCGTTTATATATGCGTCGCCCACACGAGACAAATCTTCTGCGAATTTATTGTTGAGTGTCATTTCTCGTTCATCAAGACGCACATTCGGAAAAAGGGCTACATCTCCTTGCTCCATACCCTGGATTATTGATTCTATTTGAGATCCGTATAGCTTCGGTAATAGGCGAACATCGTCTCGAAGCAAATGCTGCAAACGCTTATGGATAGCTTCCATAGAAACAAGATTTTCATCTTCTCCTGGGCGTCCAATATGCGCAAGTAAAAGAACCTTGCACCTTTTTTGTCTCAGCTCTGCAATAGTGGGCAATGCAGCTTCTATTCGATAATCTTCTGAAGCATCTACAACACCATCTTCTCCCGCCGTAACATTAAAATCGACACGAACAATCACTCGCTTCCCGTCGAGCAAAATATCGTCCATGGTTCGAAGAGACTCCATACACTATGTTCGACCAACTGCAAGCACCTGTTCTACAAGTCGATTAGAATATCCCCATTCATTATCGTACCAAGCTAGAACTTTTACCAAGTTACCACCTACTACGCGCGTTAAAGGTAAATCAACAATTGCAGAATGAGGGTCTCCAATAAAATCACTTGAAACTACCGGCTCTTCTGTTACAGCAATAATTCCTTGATATATTGGGTTATTGACTGCGTCTTTAAATGCTTGGTTCACCTCTTCAACGGTTACGTCCCTCGCGAGTAAACATGTTATGTCAGAAATGGACACAACGGGGACAGGCACTCGAAGCGACACTCCGTCAAACTTGCCTGCAAGTTCTGGTAGCGCAAGTGTAGCTGCAATTGCCGCCCCAGTAGACGAGGGTACAATATTCATGGCAGCAGCTCTCCCTCTTCTAAAATCTCCCTTACCCCCGGGACCATCTACAAGACTTTGGGTTGCGGTATACGCATGAGCAGTTGTGAGAAGCGCCTTCTCTACTCCAAAAACGCTGTGCAATACAGCCATAACAGGAGCCGCAGAATTTGTGGTACACGATGCATTAGAAACAACGCCAACGTCACCTAAAGTATTATCGTTAACACCCATAACTACTGTAGGCACACCTTCGCTTTTTGTAGGTGCAGATATTACCACATGTTTTGCACCTGCTAGCAGATGTTTTTTCGCGCCTTCTTCGTCAGTAAAAAATCCAGTAGACTCAATAACAACATCAATACCCAAGTCTTTCCATGGCAATTTTTCCGGTTCCTTGCTTTGTAAAATTTGTATTCTTTTCGTACCAATAACAATGTCGCGCCCTTCTACGCGAACTGGGGTGCCATACCTTCCATACACAGAATCATAGCGAAGCAAGTATGCAAGATTATCTATATCTCCTAAATCATTAATTGCTACCACTTCAGCATCTTTATGCGTAAGTGCAATTTTGCATGCAGCACGCCCAATTCTCCCAAAACCATTAATTGCAATTTTTATAGGCATATAAAATGAAAATAGTAATTATTTTTCTGACGTATACACACTCGGGGTAATACTCGCAAACTCCGCAATCATTTTTTCGAGAGGTTCTTGCTCAAGAAGTCCCTCCCTTGCTCCTACATACATAACTACTGAAGTAGCGTTCGCATTCCCCCACTGCATTGCTTCTGGAATCGTTTTTCCATGCAATATAGCACCAATAAATCCAGACCCATATGCATCTCCTGCGCCCGTACGCTCAACCTCTTTTCCTGGGTAAATTGGAAGATAGTAAATATTCTTTTGATCAGAAGCGTACGCACCACTAGGGCCATCCGTTATCACAACAAATGGTATGCCCATGGCATGAAATCCAGCAATAAGTTCTTGCACGTCTCTTGTTTCAACTTCTAACACACGTGCTGCTTCTTCTCTGTTCAAAAAAAGAATTTTTGTTTTCTTAAGGAGTGGCAAAAGCTCTGCTTTCCCCAAATGTATCTGACGAGTTCCTGGGTTAAATGCCAATTTTATTTCATTGTTTTGTTCCAGCAGACGCAGAACTTGCTCATGGAGTTTTGCCGCGCCTCCACCAGAAACGGAGGTAAGGTAAACCCACTTGGGTGAAATATTCTCAGGCAAAGAATAGGTGCGAGGCTCATGATACACCAAAATAGTACGCTCTGATTTAACATTAATAACAACCGACAAATTAGTACCGTGTTCTATATCAGTTGTGACGAACGAAACGTCTACACCGTTTTTTTTAAAGATTTCTTTCGCAGCACGCCCCTCACTATCTTCCCCAAGCACCGTATAAATTCCAGCCTTATGCCCAAGGCGGGCAATCCCAATAGCATGATTAGCCGCGTTCCCCACGCCAGATACAACAGTTTTTGTTTCAACGGCTATTTTTTCTCCGAAATCAAAACAAATCATGCACTTCTTTCCATCTACATTACATTGCAAACTTGCGTCGTGCATCTGAAGAAAAATATCTTCAGTTGTATCTCCTATAGCTAGTACATCCATACTATCAGTATATCCCAGAAGTGCCGGAGGAACCAAGTAAATCTATTTTTTCTTCTACCGTCTTTTGTACAGCGTCTCTTGCAGGCCCCATAATACTTCTCGGATCGTACGATTCATGTGTTGTTTTAAAGTACTCTCCGCAAGCTTTTTCAAACGCAACTCTCAGTTCCGTATCTACATTTACTTTACTCACATGCCCTTTGCATGCCCTTTGCAAATGATCACTTGCAATTCCAGAGGCACCGTGTAAAACGAGCGGAATATGAGAAACGGCACTTTGAACTTCTTCCAAGAGTTCAAATCGAATATACTCCTGCCCAGTAAATGCACCATGAATAGTGCCAACTGAAACAGCCAAGCTATCTATGCCTGTTTTTTCTACAAATTCCATTGCCTGCTTCGGATCGGTTAAAAAAGAATCTGGGGTAGTACTGCCATGCAAATCCTTTACACCTTCTTTTCCTACAATTGCCCCCAGCTCTGCCTCAACGTACACACCACGCGCATGCGCATATGCAACAACTTCCGCAGTTTTCTTAATATTTTCTTGAAGGGGAAGTGTCGAGCTATCGATCATCACCGAAGTATATCCCGCGTCAATACAGCGCTTTACGGTTTCAATACTCTTTCCGTGATCAAGATGCATAATGACAGGCACACTACTTTCTTGCGCAATAATTTTTATAACTCCAGCAATCATAGTAAGCCCAGCATATTCAATAGCACCTTCCGAAGTTTGCACAATAACAGGAGACTTTTTCGCTACAGCCGCACGTACAATAGCTTGCGCAATTTCCATATTAGACGTATTAAATGCTCCAATAGCGTAGTCTGCATTCATCGCGTCTGTAAGTATTTGCTGAGCCTTAGAGAGCATATGCAGATGCTGTGCGAGATACGATATCCATAAAATCCCTCGGATGAATAGATGCGCCACCAACCAGCACGCCATCTGCTCCCGGCCCCGCAATATACTGTTTCACATTGCTTGCCTGAACACTTCCCCCATACAGTAAATACACACGGTCCGCAAGCTCAATATCGAAGTGCCCCGCAATTCTTTTTCGAATAAACAAGAGCACTTCATACACTTCGTTCGGATCTGGCAACTTTCCTGTTCCGATTGCCCATATTGGTTCGTATACAATGACCGTCTTCAATAAGGAAACGCGGTCAAGGCTCGAGAGTAACATATCAATTTGTGCAGAAATAACAGAAATTGTTTCATCCGAATCGTGCTGCTGCCCAGTTTCACCAATGCACACAATAGGACGAATACCGTGCGACAATACAAGTTTTGCTTTTTGAGCAACAAGGGCATCTGAATCTCCTTCTGCTCTCCTAACTTCCGAATGCCCGAGAATACACCACGTAATGAAGCCACGCATAGATGCTACGGATACGCTCCCAGTAAATGCGCCCTTTTCTTCATGGTGTACGTTTTGAGCTCCAACAGCAATAGGGGTACCTTGCACACTTGCATGTACAGCAGCTATGGACGGGAATGACGGGCACACCACAATATCTGCCGGGTATGTTTCTTGTTGCATCATTTTTTTTATTGCACTTACAACCTCTATCGCAGACTTGTGTGAAAGTTCCATTTTCCAATTTCCAATAACGAGGGGCGTTTTATTCATTCATAGTAAGTGTATGTTATACTATACATATGGACAATACCTCGCCTTACCTTTCCGTTGTAATACCCGCGTACAACGAAGAAAAACGCCTACCCCACACCCTGCGAGCAGTAATGGAATATTTAAAAAAACAAGCCTTTGCATGGGAAATTGTTGTTGTAAATGATGGGTCGCACGATGCAACAGCCGACATTGTAAAAAATTTCAGTGTAGAAAATTCACGGGTAAAATTGCTCTCATATGGAGCAAATAAGGGCAAAGGATATGCTGTTCGCTATGGAATGACTCACGTTCATGGCGAAATACAAGTTTTTATGGACGCAGATAATTCAACGAGCATTGATCATATAGAAAAATTTCTCCCCTTAGTAAAAAAAGGTTTCGATATTGTTATTGGCTCTCGCGATGTGGAAGGCGCGGATATCTCTGTTCATCAACCAAGGTGGAAAGAACTACTCGGAGACTTAGGAAACATATGGATCCAGTTTTGGGCAGTTCCAGGAATCAAGGATACACAAACAGGGTTCAAGCTATTCACTAAAAAAGCGTCCAAAGACATATTTCCATATCTTACTATCGACCGTTGGGGATTCGACGTAGAAGCACTGGCAGTAGCACGAATGAAGGGATACAAAATTTCAGAACAACCGATACGGTGGATTAATGACCCAAATAGCAAAGTTTCCGGCGGTGCGTATTTGGAAGTTCTCAAAGAGGTTGTACAAATCAGGTTTAATATAGCGCGAGGAATTTACAACAACCATGCAACCGCAACATCAACCAACAGGTGAACTTCGCCAGGACCCCATAACGGAAAAATGGGTCGTCATTGCAACAGAACGCGCAAAACGCTTGCCCACCGAAGCCTTGGCGAAGGAGGGTCCAACTTCTACTAATGCTGCTATTCGATACAAAGCAGATTGCCCTTTTTGCAACCTAGCTAAGTATCCTCAAAAACCAGACATATTGCGACTCCCAGACGACGAAACTGCTTGGCAAATGCACATTTTCCAAAATAAATACCCTGCCTTCAACCCAAGTAAAGAATTTCATTTTTGGAACGATGGTCCCTACCTCGCAACAACAGCAGTTGGGCACCA
>JAQBWN010000013.1 GCA_027624555.1 bacterium
CTTCTTCGCAGGAACTGCAGGCGTACTCCAACAAGACAACACCAACTTCTTCTGGGATGATACGAACAACAGGCTGGGGATTGGGACGGCGACGCCGAGCGAAGTACTCCATGTCGTAGGTTCCGTTATCCTTGGCCAAACGGGAGCAGGAAACGGACGTATTTACGTCGATTACTCGGGAGGCAACTACTATGACGCTGATCAGCAATTCTTCCGCAATATAAATTCGACGACGACATTCTTGACGCTCGGCCCCACGGACTCAGCTTTCAATACGGGCAAAGTCGGTATCGGCGACACTTCCCCAGACGCTCAGCTCGACCTTGTCCAAGCTGTAAACACTTCAGGAAGTCCATCCGCATTGATCGTCGAAGGCGGAGCTCACACTACGTTAACGGCTTCAACTGAAGCCACAGACATAAACTTTAATCTCGCAAGAACTGTCCAGTTCGACACGGGAGCATTGACCACTCAGCGGGCTATGCGGATACAAGCTCCAACCTATTCGTTCGTTGGTGCGAGTACGATCACAACAGCGAGTACACTGAGTATCAGTGGCCCACCTGTTGCTGGAACGAATGCTACGTTGACTAATAAGTATGCAGTCAATGTAGAAACAGGCGATGTGAAAATCACTGATGGGAATCTAACGATCGCATCGACTGAGGGCGCTGGGGTAACTGCCAGAGGTAATCTTAATCTGCGTGGCACCCTCTTGATGACGAGTAAGGATAATTATTTTACAAATAAGATCCAGTTTGGTACCACTGCCACTCTCCATGCCATAAACGCAAACGCTATGGGTTGGGGAACATCAACCACTATCAATGGATGGTACACTGGAGGTACTGGATTTTTCTGGAAGAAATCTGCAACACAGTATTATGGATGGTCACGGACAGATTACCCTTACGGTGGGGCTTATGGCTTTACATCAACAGTGAATGATATTGTTGACCAAAGATCAGGAACCAACGCCCAATCTCTCCAAATCTACAACACCTACACCTCCTCAACAAATTACGAACGTGGTGTCATCGATTGGCAAACAACAGCCAACACTTTACGAATAGGCACTGAAAAAGGTAGTGCTGGCGGTACTGCGAGAGACTTAGCGTTTGTTACAGATGCAACTGCAAGAGTGACCATAGGAGCAACAAGTGGTAACGTCGGCATTAATACGTCTTCAGGAGGAACAGACTGTGCATACTGCTTAGCCATCGCCGGCAGTACCGCCCCTAGTGCTAGTATCACCGACGGCATCCAGCTCTTCGCCGTCGATATCGCAGGAAGTCACGAGCTTCGCGTCCGTGACGAAGCAGGCAACGTAACCACCCTCTCCCCCCACAACTTCTCTCTCTTTACCCCAGAACAAGACTACTACCTCCCATGGGCGTATACATCAGAAAGAGACAACCAAGCTATTAACGTAGACATGTATGGAGCAATACAACAAGTAGAGCTTCTCTCCGGTAAACACTTTATATATGGAAAGAACCTAGAAACAAACGAAGAGTTTCACCCAACGAAACTTACAGACGCAGGAATACTTGCAAACCTAGAAGCGAGGATACTGAAGTTAGAAACAACGCAATCAACAGCAGGCACCGAGCCTTCGCTCACAGAGCTTCTGCCGGCAAAGGATGGAGAGATCGACGACTCCACTACTATTCAAACTCTCAAACTCACCCAAGAAGAATTTGATACCCTCTTCATCGCAACTCTCAAAACAACAACTGCACTTCATATTTACCAAGATATTATCATCGACGGCAATGCGAAAGTTGCAGGAACACTGACACGTGGGAATGAGAAGGTGGGGACAAGTATTATTCCGGCGCATGCTACGAAGGTGCGCGTAACATTTGATGAAGTATTTTTAGGAGCTGAGACGCCAATATTAGTAACTGTCACTCCAAATGGAAATCTTGGTTCGTATTGGGTTAACAATCAAGAGAGTGATGGATTTACGGTGAATCTTAAAAAGGTACGAGATGTTAATGTGGTTGTAACTTGGGTTGCGCTTCAACAAAAAAATAGCGCAAGTAGTGTTAAAGTATTAGAGCAAGAAGTGGCTCTAGTCGAAGAAGAGCCTACAGAAGAACCCGAAGCAGAGCCATCGCCAGAAGAGGATGCGTCCCCAAACCAGACCTCGCCAAGCTCGGACGGTTTAGGGCAGGCAGAGGAGGAGACAATCGTTGATGAGCCCGTAGATACGCCAGTTTGACAAGAGATACGGTTCGATATATCATAGATAAATTATCATAATCAGACTTGGACCGGATGGCATATTTTATTTGACCCTCTAGGAACTCAGGTCAAATAATTATATGTCAGATTTTAAATCACTTGGCCTTGCGCCATCAATGCTTACCGTTTTAGAACGGTTGAAATTTACTACACCTACTCCTATTCAGGAGCAGGCTATTCCGGTTGCCGTACAGGGCAATGACGTTGTGGGTATTGCACAAACAGGAACAGGAAAAACGTTGGCGTTTTCATTGCCGATGATTCAGCAAATTGCTAAAACAAAAAAAACAGGCTTGGTCATATTGCCAACACGAGAACTCGCTATTCAAGTAGAAGAAGCAATTTTACAAATTGGGAAATCGTTTGGAATTCGTACCGCCGTTGTTATTGGTGGTTCATCTATGTATCACCAGCAAATGGCACTCAAGCGAAATCCGCACGTTATTGTTGGAACACCCGGCAGAATTATTGACCATTTAAAACAAAAGAGTTTAGACTTGAAAACCATTGGCGTGCTTGTATTAGATGAAGCAGACAGAATGTTAGATATGGGGTTTGCTCCGCAAATTAAAGAAGTATTGCAGCATGTACCAAAAGACAGGCAAACGATGCTTTTCTCTGCAACGATGCCACCGGAAATTATGCAAATTGCAACGAAGTATATGAAAACGCCTGTTCGTATTGAAGTTGCGCGCCAAGGAAGTGTTGCTACGCAAGTAGAGCAAGAAATGTTTATTGTAAACCGCCAAGAAAAAGACAGGCTATTAGACAAATTGCTTGATGAATACAAGGGAACAGTATTAATTTTCTCTCGCACAAAATACGGCGCAAAGAAAATTTGCAAAGCTATTCGTCATATGGGTCACACGGCTGCGGAAATTCATTCGAACCTTTCGCTTTCTCAGCGACGCAGAAGCTTAGCTGGGTTTAAATCTGGTGACTTCAGAATGCTGGTTGCAACAGACATAGCTGCTCGTGGAATTGACGTAACAAATATTGAACTGGTTATAAACTACGATTTGCCAGAAAACGCTGAGGATTATGTACATCGAGTAGGGCGAACGGGGAGAGCTGGCAAATCTGGCAAAGCTATTTCGTTTATTACTCCAGACCAAAAACATAAAGTGCGTCTTATTGAACGACTCGTGCAAATGCAAATTCCTCTTTCTAAACTTCCATCGCTTCCGCCAGAACGTGCCTATGCTGCGCATAGTGCATATATTGCAGAAGATAAGCGCATGTCGCCGAACCACCGCAGAACAACGTTTCAATATAACCGGCCAAAAAGAGGACCGTCAGCAGGTGGGCATGGGCCAAGACAAGCTGGGTTTAATCGTCGGAGTAATTCCGCTCGCAAAGGGCCAAGAGTTCATCTATAATATATTCTTATGTCTGCTCAAATTCGAAATGTAGCTATTATTGCGCACGTAGATCACGGGAAAACAACACTTGTGGATGCATTACTACGTCAATCGGAAGCATTTGCCACAAAAGAAGATGTTAAAAATCTCATCATGGATAGTAACGAACTCGAGAGAGAGCGCGGAATTACTATTTTTTCTAAAAATGCGTCAGTAAAATACAAAGGATATAAAATTAATATTATTGACACTCCTGGGCACGCAGATTTTGGCGGAGAGGTTGAACGCATTATGAGCATGGCTAATGGTGTGCTTCTTTTGGTTGATGCAAAAGATGGCCCAATGCCCCAAACAAAATTCGTGTTAAAGAAAGCACTTGAAGCGGGGCACAAGGTTATTGTTGTTATCAACAAAATAGACGTGCCAGAAGCGCGGGTAGAATGGGTACTCGACCAGACATTTGGGTTGTTTGTTGACTTAGGTGCAACTGATGAACAGGCAGAATTTCCTGTGTTGTACGCTTCTGCTATTAACGGAAAAGCAGGTAAAGAGGCGGATCTTTCTAAAATGACGGATATTACCCCAATATTTGATGCGATTATTGAGCATGTACCAGCGCCTATTACGTCTGATGCTCCAATGCAGATGCATGTGGTGAATGTAATTTACGACCCATATAAAGGACAGATTGCAATTGGGCCGCTTAAGAGCGGAGCGATTAAAAAATTACAGAAAGTGATGCGCATTACGACAGATGGAGAAAAGGTTCCGTCTGAAGTTGCTTTTGTGATGACATTTGATGGGCTTGCTCGTGTTGAGGTGCCAGAAAGCACTGCAGGAGACATTGTCGCAATTTCTGGTATTGAGCCAATTAAAATTGGAGAAACAATTGCGGATTTTGCACAACCTGTTCAACTTCCAACGATTCATATTGATGAGCCTACGGTGAAAATGAGTTTCTCTGTAAACACATCTCCATTTGCGGGTACTGAAGGAGAATTTTCAACTGCGAGGCATATTAAAGCGCGTTTAGAGAGGGAGATTTTAAGCGACGTGGCATTGCAAGTAAAATCTGCAGAAGGAACGGACTCCATGTTTACGGTGTTTGGAAGAGGCGAATTACATCTTTCTATATTGATTGAAAAAATGCTCAGAGAAGGATATGAGTTCCAAGTAGGAAAGCCCCAAGTTATTTTCACGGAAAAAGATGGAAAAAAGATGGAACCATTTGAGGATGTGTTTATTGAATGTCCTGAAGTTGCCACGGGTACTGTTATTGAAAAATTGAGTAAGCGCAAAGGTGAAATGAAAGATATGCGAGTAGAAAATGGAACCGCACACATGCACTTCTTAGTTTCAACACGAGGCCTTATTGGGTACCGCAACGCATATTTAACAGATACGAAAGGAGAAGGAATTATTAATACTATTTTCCACGGGTATTTGCCACACTTAGGAGAAATTATTACAGAGCACCACGGTTCTCTGATAGCGCATGAATCCGGAGTAAGCACTACCTATGGCCTGATGGGCGCACAAGGACGAGGAAAATTGTTTATTGGCCCGCAAGTGAAAGTATATGAAGGTATGATTGTAGGGCAACATTCTAGGGCAGAAGATTTGGATGTAAACATTTGCAAAGAAAAGCATCTTACAAATATTCGTTCTGCTGGCGAAGGTGTTGCTGATGCGTACCATGCACCAATACAAATGAGCTTAGAAGAAAGCATCGAATATTTGGGTGATGACGATTTGTTAGAAGTTACTCCAAAAAGCCTTCGACTGCGAAAAATGAACTTAAGGAAACAAGACCGAAAACGAGGAAAAAAGGCACAATAAGTGATACACTGCCCCCATGAAGGGCTTCGGGATTATCTTGCTTGTTGGGAGTGTTGTAGCAACGTTGCTACTCGTAGTTTCATTTTTTCCGGTTTCGTATGAACGTGTTGTTCGAGAGGGTACTGACAAGTTTGAGGCTCATCATGCACTGTGGGGGGAGCGCGTAAAATCATTAACCACCACTGCGGACTCTCCTGTTTACAGCGTAGGATTTGTTTTGGTTAATTTGCGCCGCGCTACAACGCTTTCGGATGCCCATGTTCGTATAATTGTTGATGGAAAGGGTGAAGTAGCTTCAGGCAATGTTTCAGTGAAATTAGACGATGGGTTTACGTGGTTTCGTGTACCTGCTGGCGCAATAGATGCCGGTAATCAATATACTGTTGAAGTTTCTGCTCCTTCAGCACCTCAAGAAGCACCCGTTGGAATACGGTTTGATAGTGAGAGTAAACAGCTTGCATTTGCTCTGCGAGAAAAGGTTTCAATATATGAATATGTATTGCGATGGTCTGGCGATAATCCTGACGCTTCGCGCCGAGTTTTTCGTACGCTGATTGGGGGAATTGGTTTGGCGGTGATATTGTTTAGTGTCGACTTGTTACTAACCTCCAGCCTTCGCTCACAGAGCTACGGCCGGCAGGCCCCTATGTATTCCTTGATCTGGGTTGTTTCGCTTTGTATACTTTTTGCTTGTGCTGTTTATATTCGTATTCCTCTTGCATCTTCACTAGATAGCGCATATGGCGGAGATGCGTTTAACTACTTATTAAAAAGTAGAGCGTTAATAGATGGTGAAGATCCGTTTGCGGCAGACCCACGGAAAGCGCCATTGTATTCTTTGCTAGTTGCGCCCGGGCTTGCAACGCCGTTTGACGCTGTTGCCTGGGAACGTTGGGTGAGCATGTTTGCAGCGGCGGGTTGCGTAGTATTGGTTTCACTTTTTTTGCGGAAATTTGGCATGCCGCATGCAATTGCGCTTGCGGGTGGGGCTCTTCTTGCTGTAAATCGAGACTTTCAATTTGAGTCGGTGCAGGGGTTGTCGAATACGCTATACGCGTTTCTAGTTTTTTTGTCGGCATATACTTTTCTTATAGCCAGACCTTATCTTGTTGCGGTTTTTTCTGCGCTTGCAACGCTCACCAGATACGAGGGAGCGGCTGTTGTGGCCTTATTAGCACCGGCTAGTTGGTTTTTGTATTCACCGAAATGGCGAAATATTTTGCAAACAATAATTCCTCTTATAATTCTCTTAAGTATTCCATTTCTCATGTCACCGTTTTCTCAAACTCTTGGCGTACGAACTATTTCTGACATTCAAGGAGACGAAGGGTTGTATGTAGCATATTCTTTTGAAGATTTTTCTTCTAACTTCAAATCATTTAAAAACTTTTTTGGAAGATTGTGGATACTTACGGAACATATTGGAAAGCCGTTTGTATGGATGGTTTTTGGTATTTGTCTTGGAGTTTTTGGAGTACTGCTTCGACTAACCTCACCCAGCCTCTCCTTCGTAGGGAGTGGAGAGCGACGTCGTATTCCCCTCCTTACGAAGGAGGGGTTAGGGGCGGTTAGTAATCTCATTCCTTATGCTCTCGTCATTTTCATCTTCGCAGTCCTCATCCGAAACTCATCTCAAGAACACGCATATCTTGTTCAATTGTTTTCTTTACTCGCAGGTATTGGAATTTCTGCAGCGCTTGTGCAAAACACAAAGCGCACTACTCCTATTATTCTTATGATTCTTGTTCAAATTATTGCAATTACTGCGATTTTGCCTAAAACAAGGTATTATCTTCCTGTTATTCCTTTTATTGCAATTGCAATAATAGGCGGGGCATATGCGCTTACTTTAGGCAAACATTCTCGTACAAAAGTATTTGGTTCACTTCTTTTAATAAGTTGTATCACGTCATTTGTATACGTAGATGCTCAGGAAGCGCTCTCTGGCCAAGTGAGCGATTACAATGAAAAATCTGCAGGGCAAACAGTGCTGCTCAGTGCTGCGCGATATATGAAGCATGCTTCGGGGTCTGTTGCGGCCGTTGAAGAGAGCGATTTGCAATTTCGTACATATCTTTCAAGAGATAGGCTCGTTACTTTCCCCGATTCTTTGCGGAATACTGATGACCAATATGCAAAACTAAAAGAATCTGGCGCAGCATTTATGAGCGAAACTACAGGAAATCCGTATTTTGCCAAGCTAATTGCAGAAAAACCAGACGCATTTCAAGAAGTTGCAACATTTAAAACTCGGTGGGCAGATACATTTGCGACGTTGTATCGTGTATACTAATACATATGAGTGCTGAAATAGGTCCAATTGTAGGTCAGCCAGAATCTTCTGCTAGCACCAACGATACTGCGATGGTTCCAGAGTCGTTTACATCACAAGAAAGCGCAAAAATTGGCGGGCAGTGGGAAACTTTGAAAGAATCTGAAGGTTGGGCTGAGAAGGTGAAGAATGTTATTACGCATCCTGTCGCTGCCTTAAGTATTTTTTATAATGAGAGGCAGATTGCTAAGGCAGATGCGCAGTATTCATATTGGATGGAAGAGGCAAAAGTAATAAAGGCAGCAAGGGGCGAAACAAATGCTTCTTTAAGCAACAGCGTGCAAGTTAGAGATGCGCTAAAAGCAGTACAAGAACAAACTGGCATTCAATTAGATGTGCGTAGATATGGAGAAGAAAAACAAAGTGCTGCGAATGTGGAAGCAGAGATAATGCAGAAAAAACGTGGAGAAAACATGGAATTTGTATTGGGGAAGCTCCGCTCTATTAAAGAAAAGAAAACAATATTTGAACAAGAGAGAACAATTGCTAGGAGCACATTTATTGAAACCTATGCAAAGAAAGCAGAAGGTGAAAAAACGCTCGTTGCAAAGTTTGATGAAAATATTCGCGATGTGGGAAACAGTAAGTCTGCTGCAGACGCTAAGATGAAAGAACTTGGGGCTCATCGTGAAAAATTGCAAGAGTATCTTGCTACACAAAAGTTACTTCCTATTGATAAGGGCGCAATCCAAGAAATGGTGAATAATCTTTCAAAACAAGAGTTTCAATCTGCAACATTAGTCGAGCAATATACTGAGCAGTTAAAGGGATTGAATATAGAGCGAACAGCGCGTCAGGAAAAACAAGCATTTTGGGAAGCAAAAATTACACCGCGAAAACCGAAGGAAATGCCAGTAACACCACTGAAAAAAAATTCCGAGCCAGTTTTGCCGGTGACCAATTCTGAAACACCGAAAAGGGACGAAGGGAACACTTCAACAACAACTGAGACAGAGGATAGTGCGCAAGCAACAAAAACGGATTTGGAGAATACTCCCACAGCAGAAGAAAAGGATCGCCCTAAAACACTTAAAGAAGCTTCTACGGGTTTGATTAAGGAGATAGAGGGGGCAGGTGAAGATGAATTTGCCTATGCTCGTGAGTCATTATCTGCCGCACAGCAGGTGTTTGAGGAGCGATACGGGAATAGTAGAATATTTACTTGGATTATGTGGTTTTTTGATATTTTTGCGGAGCGTGCAAATGAGAGAAAAAATACTCCTAAAACATAAATTCCTATGCACGCATCAACCCAACATAGTAAAGCAGAATTAATGGAGCAAGCGACGCAGCTCATTGCTGAGACTGATGTTTTCTTGAAAAAATCTCAAAAGGATTATGATGCGATGGAAAAAACTATTACTATACAAAAAAACGAAAGCGAAGAGGCTCATAAAGTGCTCGATGATACTATTCGTGAGCAACTTACAAAAGTGACAAAAGCGGCTGATGAATATTTTGAGTCGCTAGACGAGACGGAAAATTGAAGTATCGTTCCCCTCTCCCTATATGGGGGAGAAGGGAGAGCGACGACAACAATTCTTATTTAGCGAGCTCGGCGTCTATAGCCTTCGACATTTCTTCAACAGAATATTTGCCTTTGTATTCCATGTTGTTGATAAATAGTGCTGGTGTTCCTCTCACTCCTAATGCTCCACCATCTGTTATATCACGACGAACTATTGCTTCGTTTGCATTAGAATCAAGTGCTTGTACAAATGCATCTTTCGGAATCTCTAGCTTTTCAGCAAACGCTACAAGTGTCTCTGGGGAAATAACGCTTTGGTTTTCAAAGAGTTGATCGTGGTATTCCCAAAACTTATTATGCTTACCGGCCTCTACTGCTGCCTCTGCTGCCTTTAATGCATGAGGGTGTTGGGGAAGTGGGTAGTGGCGGAATACAAAGCGAACAGACGCATCTTTGTATTTCTCTTTTAACTCTTTAAGTGTGGGATGAATAGAGGCGCATGCCGGGCATTGGAAATCTGCAAATTCTACAAACGTTACTTTTGCGTCTTTGGGCCCTATTGCCTGAGCATCTTCTGGCGCAAGACGGTTTACGAGAGTATCTGCTATAATGCGCCCTTCTGTAGAAGGTGCTTTTTTACTTGCGAAATATGCACCGCCTCCAATGAAGAGCGCGGTTGCTACAAGGATGCTTATAACGAATTTTGTGTCAGATGTGAGGGGCATAAGGTTTATTTTTATTATCTAATACTAGCTTGATAGTCATGCATGATGCAACAACAACAAGAACTGCGCTTGCAACGCACCATGAGCACCAAGCCTTAAGGACAAATGCTTCAATGTAAGTCAAAAATGCAGATACGGCTAATCCACTGCTAACTAATATTACAAGTAACGGCAGTATTTTGTTCTTTGTATCTTCGTTCCAAAGTGATGCGAGAATAGCGAGTGAAATATAAAAAATCATTCCGTATGCAGGGGTCGGCACGTTTAAAAAAGACGAATATTTACTTTGTTGTGCCGCTTGGCAGCCACCACCGCTTACGCAGGGGACAGGTTCGGGAGATACGTACGCGATAAGCAAATAGCCCGAAAGCAGAAGCCCCAAAAATGCCGTTCCAACTAGACCTTTATGCATGTACGCAGTATATAGTAGGATGAAAGTATGGAAAAGATTGCCATTATAGGAGTAGGAAACTTCGGATCTGCGATAGCGCACTTGCTCGCTTCTTTACATTGCCCGGTATCTTTGTGGGATAGCGATACGAAGAAAGTTCCAGAGCAGTTGACGCTTGCAGAAACCGTACAAGGCGCATCTATTATTTTTCTTTGTGTTTCGTCTTGGTCTCTTCGCGAAGCGGCAGTGTCTCTACTCCAGTATATTTCTGAGGGCGCAATTATTATCTGCCCAACAAAGGGTATTGAAGAAAAAACGCTCAAGACATCAGATGAAGTTTTACAAGATGTTTTTCGGGGTAAGGCCGTTGTTTCACTGCTTCATGGTCCGATGCTTGCGGCAGAGATTATGCAAAACCTCCCGGCATTTTCTGTACTCGCTGTGCCTTCGAGAGAAATATTTGATAGAGTAGTCGCGGTATTTTCCGGTAGCGCGCTTCGCTTAGAATATTCGAGCGATGTGCACGGAGTCGCACTCGCAGGGGTACTGAAAAATATTTATTCTATCGGCCTAGGGATGACATCTGCGCTTGCACTGGGAAGTAACTTTCGCGGGTGGTTTGTGCAAGTAGCACTTGAAGAAATGAATACTATTATTACAGGGCTTGGCGGAAACAGTGCAACAGCGTATACGAGTGCGGGTATTGCGGATATGATAGCCACGGGGTTTTCTCCGTATTCAAGAAACTGCAAAGTGGGGCAAGAAATAGTGCAAAATGGAGAGTGCGTTACGGTAAGTGAGGGGGCAGAATCTCTCCCTCAGATGGTGAAATTACTGAAACAAGCGTCTGTACCAGCGCCTATTGTTGTACTAATTGGAAAGATAGTTGCAGGAGAAGGAAGTGCACATACAATTGACACAATCATGAGCTATCCCTCACAATGACAATATGTCAAAACCACGAACCATGGAACGGAAAGTCCGTCAGAGAAGGAAGACTAAGCTCGCAAAACTTCGCACTTTGTTCTTAAAGGCAAAGACGCAAGATGCAAAAGAGCGCATTTTAGAAAAAGCTGAGAGCGTTTCTCCAAGCAATATCAAGAGCAAGTTTGCTTCGCTCTGGGCTTAGTTAGTCCTTGTTGAATTCGCTTGCACTCCTTTGAGCATACTGGGGGGTTTTCTTGCAGGCACGCTTCGCATGCAATGCAGGGTGTTGTACATGCTTTGCACTCCGATTTTACATCGCCCGGATTGCCACACCATCTGCATAGCGAATATCTTTTACTTGGCTGTAAGTGAGAATCTACTGCGGCGCGATGGTCATATACAAAGCATTCACCTTGCCACTCCCCATCAGGAAATTCTCTCAAATAATTCGTAATACCACCGTCTAGTTGGTATACGTTTTTGTAGCCTTGGCTTCGCATTTCTTCAGATGCTTTTTCACATCGAATACCACTGGTGCAAAACATCGCAACGGGTTTATCTTTGGGGATGTTGCTTTCTTCGACAAACTTTGGAAATTCTTGAAACGCTTTCGTGTTTGGAATGATGGCGTTTTTAAACGTTCCAATATTTGTTTCATACCAGTTGCGGGTATCGAGAACGGTTACATCGCCACGTGCGATCATAGTATGAAATTCTTGTGGTGAAAGATGATCGCTACGACTAACCTCCCCTAACCCCTCCTTCGTAAGAAGGGGGGAAGCTACTTTCTTTAATGCTACAATCTCATTTCGGATATCTACCTTAAATCTCTTAAACGGTTTTATGTCGCTATTCCAGTGTTGAAAAAATATATCTCCAAATTGTCCGTTTAAATACTTTTCTATAGCTTGTATAGCTTCAGGTGAGCCGGCAACCGTCCCGTTGCAGCCTTCATGAGCAACTAGAATAAGCCCATTCATGTTTTGGGTTTCCCCGATGTCTCGCAATGTATCTCGCACAGCAAGTAATTGCTCTTTATTGAGAGTATAAAACACATACCACTGGGTCATTGCATACTGCATACCCTATGTATAGCGGAGAGAGGGGGTATTACGCAACCAGAAACTTTTTGCAGAGGTCTTTTACTTCTTGGGAGATTCTTTTAATGTCTTTGGATTGTTTTGCTTCTTCTTCCATTCCTTCAAAGCTCATATCTGCCCATTGTGACGCAATTGTCATAGCCTCGCGAATCCATTTGGCAATTTTTTTTATCTCATTTTTTTTCATCCCTCTTGTGGTCAGCCATGGGGTTCCGAGGCGAAGTGCGGAGGGGTTGCGTGGTGGGCGGCTGTCCCACGGCATGGTGGAATAATTGGCGGTGATGCCGGCAAGTGCGAGCACGCGTGCGAACGGTCTACCGAGTATGGGTTCCTCTGAAAGGTTCATAAGCACAAAATGCTTATCGGTACCGTTTGTTACTAATTTGAAGCTTTGTTTTTGCAGTTCCAGCGCCAAGTCACCAGTATTTTTAATAATCTGCGCTGCATATTTTTTAAACGCAGGGGATAGCGCTTCTCCTAAGCCTACACATATGCCTGCAATATTGTGATTGTGCGGGCCACCTTGCAAACCTGGTAGAATAGCGAGATTAATTTTATGTATAATATCTTCATGTGCAAGAATAATTGCGCCGCGGCCAGATTTGAGGGTTTTATGCGTTGTCATCGTGACTACGTCTGCAATACCTACTGGCGAAGGGAACGCGCCCCCGGCAATTAAGCCTGCTTCATGGGCGATATCTGCCAAGTAGTAGGCATGTATTTTTTTCGCAATTGCTTTGATTTTTTTATGATTGATGATTCTAGGGTACGCCGTGCCTCCCGTAATGATTAATTTCGGTTGATATTTTTCTGCAATTTCTGCAATAGCTTTGTAATCAAACTGATGAGTTTTTTTGCTCGTTTTGTATTGAATTGGGTTATACAGCATTGCACTGATGTTTATTTTGCGACTTCCGCCTTCGTATACCAGTGAACCAGACTGCACCTCTTTGTCTCGTTTTTCGACGTCAGGTTCAAACGACCACCCATGAGACAAGTGCCCACCATCGGGAAGGTACATGGCTAAAATAGTATCGCCTGGCTGAAGCAACGCTAAATATACTGCAAGGTTTGCGTTGCTGCCGGAAAGCGCCTGCACGTTTGCGGTCCAGTTTTTTGGAAGACTAAAAACTTTTTTCGCTCGTTCTATTGCTAGCGTTTCTAGTTCATCAACATGTACGCAGCCCTCGTAATATCTTTTGCCAATATTTCCCTCGGCATATTTATGGGAAAATACAGAGCCTACGGCCTCTCTCACAGAAGGCGAAAACCAGTTTTCAGACGGAATCATAGAAAGCGTTTCTTGTTGGCGTTTTTCTTCTTTTTGAATAATTTTATATACTGCCGGATCTGTTTTTTGTAGTGCTGATTTCATATGCGTGTGTATTTGATATGGATAAAATCTTGGAATTCTTGTTCTTCTGCTATTTGCCAAATGTTTTTGTTTATTGGGGGAAAATACCGATCTCCTATAAATGCTTCTTTGAGATGAGATATGAGCATCTCGTCTACAAAAGGCATCATTTGAGCATATACGCTTGCTCCGCCGATGACAAAGACGTGTTTTCCTCTCGTCTTTTCTAACGCTTTTTCAAGAGAATTATATAGACTAGTATGAGAAAGAACGATATTTTCCCTTCCAGGAAGTTCTTGTCCGATTGATTTAAACGTTGTATTGCCAAGTATAACGGTGCTTCCCATTGTTATCTGTTTAAACAGCGCCATATCTTCCGGAATATGCCACGGAATTTTCCCTGCATTACCAATAACATCATTCTTTGCCACAGCGGCAATGAGGGTGAGTTTACGCATTCATTTTTTCCAGCGCCTTCAATTTTTCCTGGATTTTTTCATCTTGCCCGCGGCGTGCAAAGTCGTATTCACCCATATTTACTCGCATATGCTGCGCAATGAGTGGGTAAGCTTTTTCTAATAGTCTGAATTTTTCCTGTTCAATATGTCGATAGTCTGGGTGCCCTTCTGGAATTGTGCGCAGTTCCATTTCCCAAAAGCATGACCGAACGTTTGTAAACTGCATAAAACGTACTCTGTATGCCATTGGGACGGCATATTGGGCGAGCATAACATCATGTTTTGCAATTTTTTCGTAGATGCTTGCCGCGCCTTCCATCGCTTTTCTATACTCTGCGTCGAGGTTTGCATCAATAAGTTCAATCGGCGTGTCGTACCCGTGGTGAGTAGTAAATAATTGACGCTGTTGGGAGAGCATGCGATGGCGATGTAAATCTCTCCATGCTCCAATATTCATTGTGATATCGAAACGTAAATACGCATTTTCAAAAGCACGTCCTGATTTTTGCCAACGTGCGCTTCTCCCCGTGAGGTACGCTTCCAAAATTTCTTGTTTTTGTTTTGTGTTTAAAATTGCTACAGCATTGAACGTGTCTTCCCATGAAGATGTGTTTGTATCAGCGCTATACAGTATTCCTGCAATAATTTTATTTTCGCCTTCAGTATCGTATTCAACAAGCGTTACGCTGCTTTGGCTTGATTCTATGGATCCACTTAGTTCTTCGGGGACGAGTGTTGCAACGCGGCTATTTTTGCCTGCTACATATTCTTGATACGCGAGCGCTGTTTCTTGGTTTTCTGTATCTTTTACTCTTCGCAAAAATGAGGGTGCAATTTTGAACAATTCTTCGTACGTAGCCTCGCCCGCCCAACGCACTTCGCCTAGTGGGTGTTTTAAGGAGCGCGTCACCAGATATTCAAATGCTTGTCCGTTTCCAAACAGGGCAACTTGAGACAGGCACGATACCGGGAGTAGCCCGCGAACAGTATCGAATGCTTTTTTTTCGATGACATTCGGAGTTTCTGTGGGGAATTTTTCGGTAAGATATTTCGATATTTTCGGAATAAGTGCAGTATACGTATCAAACAAGTTGTCCATTGCTACTTGGTATTCTTCTTTCAGGTACATTTGTTCGAGGGTCGGGTCTGTATAATACCTGTATGCTCCGTTTACTTTTTGCGAGTAATTTACGTAGCGTGTGGATTTTTCAATAGGGGCAAGGCCAATGCGTTGGTCCTCGATGTGCTTAATTGCCAATTGAGATAGCGATGAAAACGCAACGTGCATACCTGCCATTTGAGCGATAGAATCGTCGCCGTACTGCGCAAGCCATTTTGCATAAAATGAACGAGCTTTTGGATTAGAAAAAATAGATTCAATGGGGTGAGCATGTAAAAAAGCAATAAATTCTTTTAATGTTTTTCCGTATTTTTGCGAGGCCCCCGCCTTCGCTGAAGCTTCGGCGGGCAAGTCGTTTGTTGCAGTATCTGTTAAAAACGGTGTTAAATATTCATCAAGGAAAATTTTTCGCAGATCTTGTGGAGCACGACTGGTACGGGAGCATAAGGCACCAATTACTTCCGGTGAAAAAATGAGCGCGGCATACACGGACTTATTAAGGTTAGTAAAAAACGGAGCAACTCGCCAAAGTTCTTCTTCTGTATAGGTATCTGGCGTGTATTCGGGAGCAAAGGATTCTATAGGAAGTGGTGTGTTCATAATTTTAGTATTCCACATGAGTACAAAAAAGAAAAATGGGTATGAAAAAAGCCTTCGGGAGTGCCAAAGGCTTAGGGGGCGTGTTGTTTGAGTTCACGTGTTGGCAATTTCCGTGCCAGCGTAGCGCTCTCCGAGCTTAGATGCAACGATTTCGCAAAGTAGATTCACCGTACCTGCATTCTCCGAAGCAAAGCTGCGATTAGACATTGGAATTAGGAAAATTCTTCTTAATTCGTGGGGAATACAGAGAAGATCCAAAGAATCTGCTCCGAGATCTTCCGCTAGACGACTTTCTCGATTTATATCATCTCGATCAATGCCGAGCTGATATTCGAGAATCGCTTTAACTCTTGTTTCAATTTCATCTGAAGTCCAGGGTTTCGCCATGGCCTTTATCCTTAAAAAGAAATGAACAAATTGCTTCCTATGCATTTTTATACAGTATAGTATACTGTTTGTCTATGCCAACAGAAAGCGAACTAGAATACTTATATGGTTTAGAGCGATTTGGAATAAAGCCGGGGCTTGCTGTTATGCAACAAATAATGGAACTGCTGGGGCATCCTGAACAACAGTTTAAAAGTATTCATGTAACAGGAACAAATGGTAAGGGGAGTACGTGTGCGATGATAGAGTCTATATTGCGCACATCTGGCTACAAAACAGCACTGTATACTAGTCCGCATTTGTATGCATTTAATGAGCGAATTCGTGAGGGTGGTGAAAGTATTTCAGATGAAGACCTTATACAACTTGTTGCAGAGATACGACTGAAAATGCAAGACGCAGATATTCAGCCAACATTTTTTGAATTTACCACTGCGTTAGCTTTTTTGCATTTTGCCCGTTCAAATATAGATATAGCCGTTATAGAAGTTGGAATGGGCGGCAGATTTGATGCTACAAACGTTATTACACCGCTACTTTCTGTGATTACAAACGTTGGGCTCGACCATATGGAATATCTTGGGGAAACGGCACAAGAAATTGCGTATGAAAAAGCGGGGATTATAAAAGAAGGGGTTCCGGTAGTAACGGCAGAGCAAGATGCGAGTATTTTAGCTATTTTTGATGCAGAAGCTGTAAAAAAGCATACGAGTGTTGTGCGAGTAGGTGATGTGGTGCAAGCGAACATAGTATCAAGCAATTTGGAAGGGCAGGAAGTGGAACTGTCATTCCGGCCTCCGAGCCGGAATCTACGCGTGGATCCCGGGTCACGGCCCGGGATGACAATCGCAGTTCATCTCCCCCTCCTCGGTTCTCATCAAATTGAAAATATGAAGACGGCGATTGCGGCGGTGATTCCCCTCATCCCAACCTTCTCCAAGGGGATGGCTCTGCGCGATGCAATAGCTGTTGGTATAGTAAACACTGTTTGGGAAGGGCGTTTACAAATTATTTCAGAGAATCCACTTATGATTGTAGACGGAGCGCATAATCAAGGCGGAGCATTGGCGCTTGCAGAATTTCTTGCAACGCTTCCTCGAACAGACACAATAGTATTTGCTGTAAAAAAAGGGAAAAATATTTCAGATATGATGCATGCGGTAATTCCACTTTTTTCGCATGTAGTTATAACAGAAGGGTCGTATATGCCCGAAGATGCCGAAATACTCGCAAAAAAAATTAGCGAGGTGCATAGTAATGTTGCAGTTGAAAAGGATGTATCTCGGGCTATTTACCAAGCTAAACGAATTACACCTCAGGGTGGAACAATTGTTATTACCGGGTCTTTGTATATGGTTGCGGACGCATTAGCCTGTTTGAAAAAGATATGAAACGTTTTCTCCTCGTAACCCTTGTTCTTGCGCTCGCAGTTATTGGCGCAGTATATTTTGCACCGTTAGATTCGAAAGAAGTTCGGATTGTTAAGCTTATTGGTGCGCCAGAGGCACTAGTGCTTGAAAAAAATTCGCATATTAAACAGAGGGCCCATTTATCGAATGGAATATATTCAGATATCATTATTTTTGCTGATGCTGCGCAACTTGGTCAAAGGGATCTTCGCATTACCATTCGCGATACAAGGGGAAATATAGTCGCAAGGGGAAAAACGAATTATGTTTCGTATCCGCAAACTTCGGAAGAAATAAAAATTACGATTCCAATATCGTGGCTCATTGTTCGTCACGATGCTTTTTTTGTTCTTGACTTAGAGCTTGTACACGGAGAGTCGTTACCCATTCGTACCATATTTCATGACGATACAACGAAGCCGGCAATGCTGGTGTACTCATTTGTAAAGCGAGTTTCAATTCCACCGTTGGAGCGCCACGGCATTCTGATTGGGGTAGCATTTCTGCTTGCAGTGGCTCTTCTTTCGCGAATAAAAAATCAGCGCCAGAAATATTGGGCGGCCATTATTCTTATTATTTTCTTTGCGCCTCTTGCTGTTCTTGGATATTGGTATTCCACAGGAGATCTCGGTATTGCGGATTGGGATTTTTATTTTACGCTTCACGATTCGTATCGCAAAGCAATATTAGAGCATCATACGTTTCCATTTTGGAATCCATATATTTGCGGTGGAACTGCGGGGCTTGCGGATCCGGAATTTCCCGTATTTTCCCCAACGTTTTTATTGGAATTGCTCTTTGGAATTCCTGTCGGTATTCGGCTTGCCATAACGTTATCCGTTATTGTCGGAGCAACTGGTATGCTTGCGCTCGCGCGTTCTCTTGGCCGCAGCGTTGAAGCGGGGCTTATTGCTGCGCTTGCCGTAGCATTTGGTACCGTCAGTTTGCTGGAAATAACAGAGGGGCATGTAAACGTGCTTGCTGCCATGTGGATACCATGGATATTATGGGCGTGGCTTGGCGCGTATCGCGGAATAAGAAAACCAGTAGTTTGTGGCATGTTTCTTGCCGCAGCGTTTCTTGGCGGAGGAATTTATCTATTAATGTACACAACATTTGCGTTTGTATTTCTTATATTGTTTGTGCGAGAGCATCGAAAGGCAGTTTGGAAAACAGCTCAATCTGGATTATGGGCACTTGGTTTTGTGTCAGTTAAACTTGTTCCTGTATTACTTTGGCTCAAACAGTTTCCTGATGATGCGTATGCAACGTCTGCATATACTCTCTCCTGGATCGGAGAAATTCTATTTGGGCGCCATATCCATGGAGCGTATATAATATTCCAGCAAAATCACGGATGGCATGAATATGGGGCATATATTGGGTATGTTGTGTTTGCTCTGGCTCTTGTTGGAGTCTCGCGCATTCGTAAGAATCGCATAGTTACGGCGCTTGTTATATCTTCCGTTGTTGTTACGTTTGTTTCTGCTTTAGGTCCGTACCTGGTTCCTATTTTTGATCCGCTTTGGTTTTTCCCTCGTTCTAATATTTCTCGGGTTATTCTTTTTGCAATTATCCCATTGTCTTTACTGGCAGCATTTGGAGCGGACAAAGTTGCAACGGTATTTCCCAATAAGGGTAAAGCTATTCGAGCGTTACTCGTTGGTATAGTTGCAATAGATATTATCTCTTTAACGTATCAACTTTCAGAGCAGGCATTTATATTACCCCACGTTGTTCCGTCAATTTCACCTGCGCCCAAACCCATAGCGTTTACTCCAGACCGCTATGATGAACAAGGGCAAGGTTCTCGTACAACACGTTCGTATGATGCATACAAAGCGGGATATGGAACTTTTGCATATTGTTCCGTTCTTGGTCCTACGCCAGGCGTTCAAATGGTTCATGAAGAAGAATACACAGGTGTTGTGTCGGCCGTTGATCAACGTGCACGTGTCACCTTGATTTCTTGGAGTTATAATGTAGTTCGTGCTCGAGTTGAAACTCCTGTTGCAACTCTCGTGGTGCTCAATACGAATCATGTAGATGGTTGGACGGCAAATGGTAAAAAAACAACAGTATTCTCGAATCGTGTTGGAATAGATATGGCTCAAGGAAATCACGTAATTGAGTTTCGGTATAACCCGCCTGGGTTTATCGTAGGTTTTGTAATTTCTGTGTGCACTATTCTCATCGCACTCTTTGTAAGAACGAGGTATCATTAGCTCATGCATTTCCGTGCTTTTAGTTTGGCATTTATAGGTACCGCTCTAGTTGTTTCGTTGATAAATATTCCTACCGCATATGCAACGACAGATACATTTGCAACTCCTGGTGCCTATTTGTGGACAGTTCCTACTGGGGTAACAAGCGCTGATATTGAAGTATGGGGCGGTGGAGGTGGTGGGAATGATGATTCTACTTCATGTGCGGATAGAGGAGGCGGTGGAGGTGCGTATTCGAAAACAACTTCAGTATACACACCTCCTGGAACAGCTTTTACGGTTATAGTAGGGGCAGGAGGAGCGGCAGATAATGCGGGAGAAACAAGTATAGTCATGAGTCCACACCCAGGTACAGCTGCTGCTGCTGTCGGCGGATCGTCTGGTTCAACGGGAGCTGGCGGTGCGGCCGCGTCTGGAATAGGAACAATAAAATATAGCGGTGGTGATAGTGCTACGCTCAGCGCCCTTTCCCTCATGGGTAGTTGTACGGATGGAGCGGGGAATGCTGGTACTGGACCGAGTGTTGGGACAGCGGGAGGCACAGCACCATCTGGCGGTGGGAATGGTGGAACGGGGGGTTCTGCTATTAATGTTTCTGGAACAGATGGTTCAGCTCCTGGAGGTGGAGGCGGTGGTGGTGGCGGTGGATTTGCGGTATCGGGTGCTGGAGGTGCTGGGCGTGTCGTTTTTACCTATTCGGGTGCGGCGACCGTATCTGTAGCTGGAAGTGTATATAGTGATGAAGGCACAACTGCTCTGGCAAGTAAGACGATAGCCATTTCAATTAATGGAGCTGCTGCTGCGGGTACTGCAGTAACGAATGGAAGTGGTGCATATTCTATAACAGGACTTACGATTTCTGCAGGAGATGTTCTTACGCTTTATATTGATGGATCATCAGAAGACGCAGTGACGACAACAATTGGACCAGGTTCAAATATGACAGGTATTGATTTGTACCAAAATCGATTGATAGTTCGGTACGATAATTCAGGCAGTCTTACAAATGCAAATTTAGCAACTGCAGATAATAATGGTGATGCGGATATATCTGCTTTATATTCTGTATCTGGTTCTGCTCTTACTGTGGCATCTGGGAAGGAGCTTATTGTGCCTGCGTTGCATACATTTGCACCAGGTGGGGATGTTACCACTCCAACACTTGATCTTCGCGGAACCTATACACATAGTACTGAAACGGTAACTATTAGTACTGCATATGAGCAGTCTGCAGGTACATTCACCTCATCATCAGGAGCGGTCGATATTAATGGTACATTTACGCTCTCCGGCGGAACATTTCATGAACCTTCGGGAACATTCTCAGTATTTGGAAACTGGGCAAAAACTGGCGGTACATTACATGTAGGAAATACGACTGTCATTTTTGATGGAAGTTCTGGTACTCAGGCGATAAACTCTGGTGGTACAAATTTTTATTCCATAAGTCACACTGGCGCTGGAACGTTGCAGATTATTACAAACACTTTGACCCTCGATAGTACATTTTCAAACTCTGCAGGTACGTTTGATACAAATGGCCTTGCCATGACCAGCACGGGTATTACTGTAAGCGGGGGAACATTTACCGGTTCTTCCGGGACGGTTGATATAAATGGTACGCTTACACTTTCTTCGGGAACATTCACAGCACCGAGTGCTACGATGACGGTATCTGGAGACTGGACGAAGACTGGCGGAACATTTACTGCCAATAGTGGAACTGTTCATTTTGACGGAACCAATCAAGCACTTTCAGGTAGTACAACGTTTCATCATTTTATAAAACGAGATAGCGAAAATAGTTCTAGTGATGAAACGATGACGTTTGAAGCAGGATCCACGCAAACAATTACTGGTACCTGGACATTAGATGGGGTAGATGGAAATGACAGGATTAGTTTAGTTTCATCGTTGCCGGGCACGCAATGGAATGTAGATCCCCAGGGGACACGTACAATAGATTACATTAAAGTAATAGATTCAAAAAATACGAATCAGCTTGCGATTGCTTGTACGAATAATTGTCATGATGGTGGTAATAATACGAAGTGGACATTCCCTTCTGCTCCGAAGCTTGTGTCGTTTTCATCTTCAACGGCAGATGGGACATATGGTCCAAAAGATACTATTAATATTACTGCAACATATAATGAAGCTTTGGATGATCCATCCAGTCTTACTGTTGTATTGGATAACGGAGTGAGTATTACGTTGCGTGCGGTACAAGGGTCTACGTTGACGGGAATGTATACAGTAGGAGCGTTTGGTTCTGGTGAAGATACAAAAGATCTTACCGTATCACGAATAAGTAGTGAATCAGTGAGGGATAGGGATGGGGGCACGGTTCAATCAGCTTCTTCGCTCCCTGAAAACGCGGATAATATTGCAAGTTCGCATGCAATCGTTGTAGACACCACTGAGTCTCCTGCTGCTGTTTCGTTACCATCGTCACCTATTACTCCACAATTTGGTGGATTTGTTGTCGCATTACCTGGTGGAGGATCCTTCACATTGCCGTCTGGTTTAGCGCCTGTTGAAGCTGCTGAGTTTCCAAACATTGTGCCAGAACCTGAACTACAAAGCTATGAACCCACGCGACCGTCCGTGCCCGTATCTGCTTTAGAATCTGTTACGTCTGGCAGTAGGAAATCAAACATGTTTGAAACGATTTTACGTTCGCCAGGGATAGCGTTTACAAATGTTGTATTGGCGGGTCTTGCTGCGGTAAGTGTGTTGGCGGTAAGTAGCGCACTTATATCGAGTATTCCAAGTGTGATATTTCAAGTGTCACAAGCTTCTCGGAGAATGTGGCAAGCTGTTTTAAGTATATTTGGATTTAATCGTGTGCGTCGTCCGTGGGGAAGGATTCTTGATGCTGAAACGGGTAATCCGATTGCGGGTGCATATGTCCAAGTGTACGATCATCAAGGCAAACAATTGAAGGATACAATGGTTTCTAATGAGCGAGGAGCATTCTCTGTTATCATACCGCCAGGTACCTACGAGTTTCGAGTTCAGAAAAGTGGTTGGGAGCTTACTCCCAAGGCTCCGTTTTTACAGCTTGTTGCGGGTGAGTATGTGTTTGATGGTGCTCCGGTTGTCGTTTCAGAGTCTCATGTATTGCCGCTCGTGATAGCGATGCGCATTACACAAGAACAGCCTACGACCAAGCGATTAGTTTGGCGCAGAGCGATGCAGGGTGTTATGCTTTTTGTTTCTCGTTTATCGTGGCCGTTACTTTTATTTGGTGCCGGACTCAATTCCGCGGTTTTATTTGTAGCGCCAACGGCTATTAATACAGGGGTAGAGATTTTTTACCTTGTTCTGATTGTCTGGAAAATTGCATTGTATTACATCCTAAGGCCGTCAGTAGGGTATGTTCGTGATGCCGTAACGCGTGAGCCTCTCGATTTAGCGCTTGTACGCTTGTATGATGCGATGACGAGCAGATTAATAGAAACCCGTACAACATCCCGAGACGGAAAGTTTCTCTTGCTACCACCGCTTGGTGTGTACACTATTATGGTAGTGCGTGCAGGGTATGAACCTTTTAGGGAAAGTCACGTAGTAATTGATCAGAAAAAGGAGTCTTTGGATCTATTTATTTCTTTACAGCCTGTTCCGGTGTCTGTGACAGAAAGTGAAGTGCTCCAATAAGTCCACCGGATTCGCCGAGAATTGAGCGTTGTATTTCTGGTAATGTATCAACGATATAGTTGAGTGATTTGGTAGATGCGAGCACGCGTTCCATTGAAAAACTTTTCATCATAGACCCACCCAGAATAATGATGTGAGGAGACCAAAATACGCATGTGTTTAATAGCCCAATTGCGAGGAATGCAGTCGCATCTTCCCATACGGCTTCGTCTGTAATATCTTTTGGTTTTTTGTTGTATCGTTTTTCCATAGCGTTTCCTCCTATATACGCTTCAAGGTGACCCACTCCACCGCATCCGCAGATTGGCCCGCTTGGATTTATTGTGTGATGCCCGATTTCAAATCCGAATGCACTTTTGTCTATTTGTCCGTTGACAATTCTTGTTCCACCAACACCCGTGCTTACGGTTATGTATACAACAATGTTTTTTCCTTTTCCGGCACCAGTATGTGCTTCTGCCAGTGCCCACATGGCAGTGTCGTTTTCTAGGCGAACGGTTGTATTAAGGAGTTGCTGTAGATCTTGCTGCAATGGTTTATTGTTCCAATCTTTCATGTTTGGAGCTTTTAGTATTTGAGTGTGCGACAAGTCCATTGGGCCAGGAACGCCTCCTGCAATGGCAGTAATTGGGGTATTTGCTGCCAGGCGTTTAGCAGTTTCAGCAAGAGCTTGTATTCCATCTGAATAATCCTGAGGTGTGGGGTATATAACCACTTCGCCTAAAGTTTTGCCGTCTACAGATCCGGCAACACGCGTATTGGTTCCTCCTATGTCGAATACTATGAACATAGAATAAAGTATACTCTAATTTCAGTTGCGGGGAGAAGATAATTTTGATATGCTTACGGAACTAATAACCAACTTACTATGAAAAATGTAACCATATATTCAACCCCTTCCTGTGGGTGGTGCAAAACAGCAAAACAGTACTTTACCGAGAATAACGTTTCGTATGCCGAAAAAGACGTAGCCTCCGACCAAGAGGCAAGAAGTGAAATGCTTGCGAAATCGAAGCAAATGGGCGTCCCGGTTATTGATATTGACGGTGAAATAGTCATCGGATTTAATCAGCCTCGCCTTGCAGAGCTTCTCGAGATAGCATAGCGTTAGTTGTATGTCTGATACGAAGCAAACAATGTCGATTCCTGGAGCTATTGTGATTGCAGGAATATTAATTGCTGGGGCAGTGTATTTTAGTCAGGTAGGGCCGAAAGAAGCGCCTGTCTTATCGAACGATGCGTTACCCAGTATAGCCCCATCTCCTCGACCGGCCTCTCTTGATATTCGCCCTATTACTACTAGTGACCATATTCGTGGGGGAAAAAATGCTAAAATAACAATTTTAGAATATTCCGACCTTGAGTGTCCGTTTTGTAGAATATTTCATAACAGTATGGAGCAAATTGTAAAAGAATACCCAAACGATGTTCGATGGGTATTTCGTCATGCGCCTATTCTTCAGTTGCATCCAAATGCTAATGCTATGGCAAACGTTGCAGAGTGTGCAGCGCAGCAAGGTAAATTTTGGGAATTTACAGACGTTGTATTTGCAGAGCCCCCAACTTCAGGAGGCAAAGTACTTGCTGATTTAGAGAAGTATGCCATATTGGCTGGAATTCCCGATGTTGCTGGATTGCAAAAATGTGTAGTTGCAAATACGTTTACTGAAAAGGTACAAGCCGATTATGAAGATGGCATCAAGGCTGGCCCCGAACTCTTTGGAACGCCGTTTAACATGATTATTACTCAAGACGGCACAAAGACGCAGCTTGGTGGTGGAATCCCATACGCTCAATTGAAGGCTATTATCGAGCCACTCTTGTAATTTTTTATAGAGTTGCTAGTAAAAGTATTCCAATTACCGCAGCTCCAATTCCATAACTCACACTATCTTTACTGGTAAATAATACTGGGTCATCGGGCAGACGTTTTGTAAGGGTTAAATGCCACATACGAATAATCCATATACCAAGGAGCGGAAGTAAGGCCCACAGTAGTTCTGGACGAGAGTATAACAGTGTGACGTTGTTGCTTCTAATATATAGTCCAAGGACTATACAGGAGAGAAATGATGACGAAATGCCGAGAGTAACCAAGCGTTTCGTGTCTTGTTTGCTGTATCCTCTTCCCGGGGCTGTATCTTGTGCTTTTTGTAGTTGCAAAAGCTCTATTACTCGCTTCATGCATGCGAGGAAAAAAAATAAACATCCCGCAAAAAGGAAAAGCCATGTTGACGTTGGAACTATTGTTGCCGCACTTCCTGCAAAAATACGAAGCACATATAAGGCGGTAAGGATACTAATATCCACATAAGGAATTTTTTTGGCGCGGAACGAATAGATACCATTAATACATATATAGAGCACGAGCATTTGAAAAAACGAGAACGGCAATACTGCAAGTGCAAGCGCAAAGCTTGTTATTCCTAGAAAACCTGCAAGAAAAATAGCTTGTAGGGCGGAAATGGTACCCAGCGCAATTGGTCGCGTGCGTTTTGTTTTGTGTGCCCTGTCTGAGGGAATATCTAAAAGGTCGTTCATAACATACATGCTTGAAGCAAGGAGGCTGAACGAAAAAAAACCGACGAGGGCGTGTAGTGTTAGCTTACCGTCTCCTATTTGATGAGCCATAATAAGAGGAACAAACAAAAGCAGGTTTTTGAGCCATTGGTGAATGCGAATTTCTTGCACTACGTCGCTTAGTGTAAGATGCTTTGTGACCGGGAATTTTGCTTCAATTGGGATACTCTTTTTTACAAGCGATGCAATAGCTTTTGGTGTGTGCACAAAAATTGCACTAGATGATATATTCCATACGGCTATGTCTGCATGGGAATTGCCAGCATAGGAAAATCCTTGATTTCCAAATCTCTCTTCCAATACTTTATACTTTGTAGAGGCGTTTACCGGTGTTGTTATACTGCTTGCAATAACTTCCTGAAATATACCTAATTCTGATGCAACTTTATTCGCAATTGCAATGTCACTCGCGGTAGCTAATATGAGTATTCTTCCCTTGGCATGCTCTGTTTGTATATAGGTAAGAAATTCGTTGTTGTATAGCCATACAAATGATTCGTGTTTTGCGTACTGCCCTATAATGTGCTTTGTATACGTTTTACCCCTAAAGGTTGCAAAAAACAGAGAAATAAAGCGTAGTGGGTTTCTTTTTATAGCAACAAGAAATGCTTCAAAGAGCGTATTTGTTTTTATTAATGTGCCATCTAGATCGACACATAGCGGGGTAGAAAAAAGCTGTTGCATATATCGATCGTATCATACAATACAAGGGTGATAATACGTTGGTATGGAGTGATGTATGTAGTGGCATTTTGGGCTGCATGGTTTATGTTGCCAAGCTTAGGAAAAATGAGAGGTATGTTTCTTACAAGAGATCAGTGGACAAGTATCGTTGCTTTTGGGGCGTTAGGGGTGCTTGTGGGCGGTAGAGTGGGGTACGCATTTTTTTATGAACCTTTATATTTCTTACAATCACCTCTTGAACTCTTTTCTATATGGAACGGCGGAATGAGCTCTCATGGGGGGTTTATTGGGGCAGCACTTGGGGTGTGGTGGGCGACGCGTTTTTCCCTTCCCCCCAATTGGGGGG
>JAQBWN010000036.1 GCA_027624555.1 bacterium
AAACGCTCAATGATTTCTTTTTTCTTCATCGCATCTACGGAAATAACAATATACGATGCAAAATAGATAACTTTCTCAAGCTTTCCAACATTAATACTAAGCAGGAGTCCCATTTTTGACGGCACCCCTCTCAAAAACCAAATATGAGACACCGGAGTTGCAAGGCTAATATGTGCCATGCGTTCTCGACGAACAATAGAGCGAGCAACTTCAACTCCACACTTGTCGCATACAATTCCCTTGTACCTTATTCGACGGTATTTTCCACAATAACATTCCCAATCTTTTGTAGGACCAAAAATACGTTCGTCAAACAAACCGTCTTTTTCTGGTTTTTGAGTACGGTAGTTTATTGTTTCCGGCTTCGTTATCTCTCCGTGAGACCAATCTAAAATAGCTTCCGGAGATGCTAATTTTAGCTTTATTGATGTAAAATCTGCTTTTGGTTGTACAGTGGTTTCCATAGCTAAGTTTGTTTAACGGTTATAACCTGTGCGCTCGCTTTGAGCGTCGTCGGCCGGCTTAACCCTGCCCACTAATTCTACGTCGAGTGCCAATCCTTTTAACTCATTTACCAATACGTCGAATGCGGCAGGTGTATGAGGAGGTTGAATTTGCCCACCCTTTACAATCGTTTCGTATGTTTTACTTCTTCCGGCTACGTCGTCGGATTTTACCGTCAATATTTCTTGCAATGTATAGGCAGCGCCATATGCTTCCAATGCCCAAACTTCCATCTCTCCAAAACGCTGCCCTCCAAATTGTGCTTTTCCTCCAAGCGGTTGCTGTGTAACAAGTGAGTATGGGCCAGTTGAACGCATATGAATCTTGTCCTCAACTAAGTGATGGAGCTTCAAGATATACATAATTCCAACAGTAACTTTACGATCAAATTTATCACCAGAAAGCCCATCAAATAGATCAACTTGACCGTCTTCAGGTAGCCCTGCTTCAACTAACTGTTCTCGAATTTCTTCTTCTAATACTCCAGAGAAAGAAGGAGATGCGGCATGGAAGTCGAGTTTTTCTGCAGCCCATCCAAGATGCGTTTCCAAAATCTGTCCGATATTCATACGAGACGCAACACCGAGCGGGTTTAGGACAATGTCTACCGGCTTTCCATCTGCAAGGTACGGCATATCTTCTTCAGCAACTATCTTTGCAATAACACCCTTATTTCCGTGTCGCCCTGCTAGCTTATCTCCAACCTGGAGTTTTCTAAATTGCGCAATACTAATTTGTATTTGTTTTATAACACCAGAAGGAAGTTTGTCCGCATCATCACGAGAAAACACTTTAATATCTACTACCTTTCCACGCTCACCGTGCTGGAGGTACAACGATGTATCTTTTACATCCTTTGCTTTTTCTCCAAAAATTGCGCGCAAGAGTCGCTCTTCCGGAGTAAGATCCGTTTCTCCTTTGTTCGTTACTTTTCCAACCAGAATATCTCCGCTTCTTACTTCCGCACCGATACGCACAATTCCTTCTTCATCCAAGTTACGAAGTTTTTCTTCACTTACGTTTGGGATATCTCGAGTTACCACTTCTGGCCCAAGCTTTGTATCTCTAACATCAATAGTAAAATCTTCAATATGAATAGAGCTAAACCTGTCATCTTTTACTACTCGTTGAGAAATTACAATAGCATCTTCAAAGTTATTTCCGTACCATGGCACCAACGCCACAAGAAGATTTTGGCCTAACGAAAGTTCACCCTTATCTGTAGCGGCTCCATCTGCCAGTAACTGCCCTTTCTTTACGGTATCGCCTAATTCCACAAGTGGATGCTGAGTCATCGCAGTAGACTGATTGCTTCTTCGGAAGTTTTGCATTCGATATACTCGCTTAGCGCCGTCTGTTCCCGAAATCGTGATGTGCGATGCGTCAAGTTCCGTAACTTCTCCGTCAACATCAGACAAAATAACTTGTCCGGAATTATATGCACCAATAAACTCAAAGCCTGTTCCAACTCGAGGAGCCTGCGGTTTCACAGACGGGACTGCTTGACGTTGCATATTTGAACCCATGAGGGAACGCTGAGCATCATCGTGTTCAATAAACGGAACCATACCAGCTGCAAGAGACAACGATTGCTGCGGTGCAACGTCCATATATTCAATCAGGTCGGAAGTAACTTCCATAAATTGTCCTTGCTGTGCTCGCGTTTCAATAAGTGCATTTTTGAACGATCCATCTTTGCCTAAGGGTTCGGTAGCTTGTGCAATAATAACCTTGTCTTCTTCGTATGCATCAAGATACACCACTTCATTTGTTGCCTTTCCATTCACAACTTTTCTATAGGGAGTTTCCAAAAATCCATATGCGTTAATACGAGCAAAAAGCGCAATGTGTCCAACAAGTCCGATGTTTGGTCCTTCTGGTGTTTGTACGGGACAAATACGACCATAGTGACTTCGATGAACGTCACGAACCTCGAATCCTGCGCGGTTTCTATCTAACCCTCCTGGTCCTGTTGCAGATACTCGACGCTTGTGTTCAACCTCAGAAAGTGGGTTTGTCTGATCCATAAACTGCGAAAGCTGGCTACTTGTGTAAAATTCTTTTATTGCAGCAATAATAGGACGAGCATTAATGAGTTGGGACGGCGTCATTTTTTCCAGCTCCAACGTACTCATGCGATCTTTTGCGATACGCTCCATACGAATAAGCCCTACTCGGAACTTATTTTGTATTAGCTCACCAACTGCTCGCACTCTTCGATTTCCTAAGTGGTCAATATCATCAGCTGGTTCTTGTGTGTTGTTTAGTCCAATAACCTCTCGCACCACTGCAACTAAATCCTCTATTCTAAACATGCGATGCTCAGGAGTTTCAGGAACCTCAAGATTCAATCTTTGGTTAATTCTGTGACGACCCACTTTGCCAAAATCATATCTATCAAACTTGAAAAACATGTCATGAATCATCTGTTTTGCATTGTCTACCGTAGCAAGATCTCCTGGACGTAAACGCTTGTATACTTCCTTTAGCCCTTCTGCTTGATTTTTGGAAATATCTTTCGCAAATGTTGCTTTTATGTATTGCCTGTCTTTATCAGTATCAACATCCTCAAAATGCTTCATAATATCTTCGTTTGTTTCTACTCCCATTGCCCTAAGTAATGCAGTAACAGCAACTTTGCGCTTTCGGTCAATTTTTACGTACATTGCTCCGTCTGTTGCGGTTTCTAGTTCCAGCCATGCTCCTCTGTTTGGAATAATTTTTCCACCGTACCAATTTCTTCCCTTGCTTGTCGTGGAAGAGAAAAACACGCCAGGAGATCTAATAAGCTGAGAGATAATTACCCGCTCAACTCCATTGATAATAAAAGTTCCGCGAGGAGTCATAATAGGAAACTCGCCGAGGTACACTTCTTGTTCTTTTACTTCTCCTGTCTTTTTATTTACGAGCCGAACTGCGCATCGAAGTGGCGCTTCATACGTAGCATTTCTATCTCGAGCAGTTTCTTCTGTGTGCTTTGGAGCGTCAAGATAGTGGTCAACAAAATGTAATTCTAAATTTCCTGCGTGATCCTCAATAGGAGAAATTTCTCGAAAGAGTTCCGCAAGCCCTTCTTCAAAGAACCATGCATTAGAATCTAGCTGTATCTGAAGAAGATCCGGAACACCAGTAACTAAGTCCGTAAACTGGGAAAATGTTTTCCGTTTACGAATTGGAACTGGATGAGTAACGCTAGTTAGTGATTCGGGCATAATAATGGAGGGGATTATTGAAGCCTTAAAAAATTAAAAACGAATATTATACAAAAAAACAGAATGCAACAGAACGCATCTGTTAAAATACTATTAGTTGACAATTGGACGATGCACTGAAATAGAGTATATGGGGTGTGTAAAAGCCTGTCAAGCAATATTGGGCCCATTTGATAAAAATCAAGGTCAGTTATCCACAGGCCGTCGCCCCGTGGTCCCGCGATGCGGGACTTTACGGGGGCTATGGCCTGCAGGCACCAAAGACTTCGCGGTGCAAGCAGTCCGCCCGTTAGTCTCTCCCCCTGCCCGAGGGGGAGTTGGAGGGGGTGGGAGTGCGAGACGAACTACCCCCGATATCTCGCCTCAATCAAATCAACCGCCTCCGCGGCTCGAGCACTTTTTACTAGGTCATTTTGATTCTCCCCCTCTACTTCAACTAACTCGGCTCC
>JAQBWN010000014.1 GCA_027624555.1 bacterium
ACACAGACAAATAACGTAATGACTACATCACCAACCGTGCCTAAAAAACAAATAGAAAAGTGATCCAAAAAAGATGTGTACCCTTGAAAGAGCGATGCTTGCGCGTTTTCCCAAATGACATGCAGAATAAATGCGGTGAGGGATAAATAAATAATTTGTTTTTGGGTGTTCATATCACTCTTTGATAGCATGGCTGACACTCTTTGCATTGGTACAGTGTATTTAATTTGTGGTCAGGATGCTTGTTCATATTCTAATCCCAAATGCCAAGAAAATACCCAATGAGTTCAACACCAATATATAACCATAGGATATATCCGATAGTCCCAACACTAAAGACGATAAGAGCCAAATTAATGATTTCATTGCGATGCTGCTTACCGCTGCCCTTATTACGAATGCTCAACAAGAGTCGCTTCACGTTCTGTCTACGAATGTTCGTGTGTTTGCATTTACCTTGGAAGAGTTGAAGCAGAAAATGACGTTGGTTGCAAATACGCTCAGTAATCGCTTGTCAACGGAACAGGAGATAGGCAGCCCTATTCGCGAGTTCGGCGTAAGCGGAGTTACGGTGCTGGATGCGGGTGGCGAGGTTGTATATACTCTGGGTACAGATTTGCAATTGGGAACAAGTTTAAGTGCAGACCCTGTTGTTGTGCATGCGTTTACAGGAGCTTCTCGCGCGGCGTTGCATGCGCAGGAGGGCCCAGAGTTTCCTGCAATGATGGTGCGCGCTGGTTCCCCGATGGTTAAGGACGGCAAAGTTTCCGGCGCAGTTATTGTCGATTTCCCTGTTGATACGGTGTTTTTGGATCGAGTGAAGGAGCTTACTGGGTTGGAGATTGTGTTGTTCGGCGGAATCAAGCTGTCTGCGACAACGCTCCGCGATGAAAGTGGAAGGCCACGAATTATAGGCGCTGAAGACGAGTTCGTCCAGAATATCTTGCAGGCAGAAAACGGATACAACGGTTCAGCAACGCTGGGGCATGAACGATTCCTCATTGCGGGACTTCCTGTTGAAAATATCGTCGGCGAGCGTATAGGCGCATTAGCTGTAGGTATTTCCGAGTCTGAGCTACTCAAGTCGCTTGATGAGGCTACGCAGCGTACGTTGCTTGGCTCCGCGCTTTTGATAGTATTGTCACTATTGCCGCTTTATGGGGTTGCACATGTGATCGCTAAGTACCAACATTCATAGATATATGGGATATATTCTTTTAACGGAAGATGACGCGCTCTTGGTTCGATTGTACCAGGAGAAGTTTAAGCGTGACGGCATCGAGGTTCGAGTGGCAGGTGATGGAGAAGAAGCGCTCAAAATTGTACACGAGGAGTGTCCAGATTTGCTTTTGCTTGATATTATGATGCCCAAGATGAATGGGCTAGAAGTTCTGAAAAAACTCAAGGCGAAAGCGAGTACGAAACATATTCCGGTAATCATGCTCAGCAATCTTTCCGATAGCAAATATCCGTTGCAGGCATTAGAATTAGGCGCGGTTGATTATATGATTAAGGTAGATAACCCCCCTGATGTTATTGTTGCAAAGACAAAGGAAATATTAGCCGCTTCCACGAGAGGGCGCGACGTACCGAAAGCGGTGTCCGTATAAAAGCTGTACTAGGTACCGAAGTTTAAGGTTCGAGAAATTTCTCCGCTTTTTTTACAACGTCACCAAATGTCCATTCACTCTTGATAAGAAAATCAAGAGCACCTAGTTCTTTTTTTGACTCTTCGGCAACATCTAAATCTTTTGAATTACTCCACATAACAACCTTAGCTGTTTTTCCCCACTCATCTTCGCGAAGCTTCTTGAGTAGTGTTATACCGTCCATCTGTGGCATAAGGATATCAAGAATAATAAGGTCTGGATGCTGATCCATAGCTTGAGCCAAGCCATCTATGCCGTTTTTTGCAACTAAAGTTGCAAAACCACTATTTTGGAATTTATCGGAAAGACCCATGGTCAATGCTTCCTCATCTTCTACTATTAAAATCTTTTGCATAGGTACGTTGTTTATAGATATATTATTGTAACCCTCTTGTCCCTTTACGTTGTTTCATACCTGATACAGGAAGTGAAACAAAGAATCGAGTTCCTTTATTTTCTTCGGATTCAAAAAATATTTCCCCACCGGATTCTTCTACAACCGATTTTACAATATACAAACCGAGACCAGTACCCTCTGTTTCGGTAATGCGCGCATTATCTGCTCTGAATAGTTTTGTGAAAATTTTTGACTGCTCATTTTTAGGAATTCCAATACCAGTATCAGAAACCTCTATAGAGAGCCCATTGGGTGTACCGCTAAGAGAAAGTGAAACGGCACCACCTTTTGGTGTATATTTTATTGCATTTGAAATAAGGTTTTGAAAAATGATTTTAGTTAAGTGTGGATCCGCATTTATAGTATTTGGTACCTCAGTATAGTTTTTAGAAAAGACTATTTCTCTTTGAACTATCTGTACGTTAAGTTCTGTGATTGCAATATCAGCAACTTCAACGATGTTAATTGGCTTCGGTTCAATGGCAAATACCCCCAGTTCAATACGTGACGCATTAAGAAGTGCGTTAATGAGGTCAACCATTCTATTGTTTGATCGCTCAATTGCCGCGAGATATATTCGTTGTTTGTCTGAAATTTCGCCCCCATCGCCTTCAAGAAGCATGCTTGTATATCCCTTGATTGCCGTGAGAGGTGTTCGCATTTGATGCGATGCGAGCGACACGAATTCTGTTTTTGCTTGATCAATTTCCAGATCGGCCTTTATGTCTCTGAAAAGAGTAACCCAACCTTGAGGATGATCTCCTACAATGAGCGGTGCAGAGGTAATGGCAACAGGTATTCGTTTACCATTTTTTGCAACAAGATATACTAAGGGCTCATATATGGCGTTTTCTGAATGAGGAGTTTTCCCCATAAGTGCGAGCTCAATAGAAATTGGATGGGAGTTTTTGTCTTCCAAGGTAAAAATATCCGTCCATAAAAGACCTACAACGCTAGGAGTTAAAGCAAACATTGTATGAGCACGTTCATTGAAGAATAACACTTTTCCAGTGGGGTCAAATGCAATGAGCGCTTCTCCCATGCTATTAAATACAAGCTCTGTTTTTGCGTTTACTTCAGCAAGATCGATAACCTTTTCATGTAGTTCTTTTGTTTTTGCTATAACTTCTAGCTCTACTTCTTGTTTTTTTTGTTTTAATGCTTTATTTCTTTCGTTTAACTCTTTCGAAGCAAGTTCAAGTGATCGCTCAATAAGAGTTCGATCTTCTTCGGAACGGATGTAAGCTCTATCTATAACGGATATAAATTCCTTATATTCAGGCGGTATAAGTCCGTCTGGCATGTATTTAGCAATTGCTCGTTCTAGGGATGGGTGCATATATTATTCCTCTCGAAATACGGTAATTGTCATTGTTTGATTATGAAGCTGGCACTGTCGTTCGGTGGGAACTGTAGGAGAAATTTCGCCATATGAATAAAAGCCAGTTATAGGAGTGTCTTTACCAATAATCGAAAGGACCCCGTCGATTTCTTCCTCTATTCTATCCCCGAGTACGAGCTTTCGACCGATGCAACTGATCAGAATTGCAAACTCTGGCTTCTTCGTCCCAAACTGTTCAACGCTGTTATTTGCCGCAGTAGTTGCGCCATCGATAAGTCGATCAAAATTTACTTTCATTAATTTGGCATAAGTACCCTCTGGCATGTCGCCTGCAAAAATCATGCCGTTAGTCGCCTCTTCAATTCCAAGAAGAGTGCGCACTACTTCTTTTTCTTTCCCTGAATCATCTATTACTTGCAAGCTCATTGGAAAAAAGAGGCCAGAAGCAGGAAGTTCTTTCGCTTTGTCTCCGAGGTATTCTTTATATAAATCCAGCGCATTGCGACCATCCAATTCGTACAAAACGTTTCCTTTTGATTTTGTAATAAGCCGATCGGGGCCAAAATTATCCCATCCACCCAGGGAAGCATACCCTATGCGAAGATGCTCTCCGTAAAAACCAACTAATACGATATTGCCTGAAGTGGGTAATTCATCAAGCCCGACAACCGTTTCTTTGAATAGCTCACCGTCTCCAACGAGCCCACCAGTTACCGAAACGGTTGGCGGAAGAATTTCGAGAATTCCTTTTACCAGAGCAGTTCCGTTTATTTTAAGCCCCTCGGAAAACGCCATTACATGAACAAGGCCTTTGTGATCCAGCTTGCCCGCAATAATCTTGCCTGATTCGTAGCTTTCATTAATCCCTGAGCAAGTTTGCTGAGCAAATTTCACGTCAGTTTTCTCAAAAGAAATGGTCGTAACTGCAATGGTGTCGTCAGATACTTTATTGCCCAATATTTCACCAGCAGTTGAAGCAAGGAGAATATGCGATTTTGGATATAGGTTTTTTATTTCGGCAAATCGAGTTGGGTCAGTCAGTAATGTTCGTGCTCCAAATACAAGGACTATTTGAGGAGTAGGATCGGTAGGAGCGAGATGTTTCCATCCGTTTTTTTCAGACCACTGGGACTGTGATATATGCATGGTATTAATAATACTACGTGTTTCGGAGATGAATGACAAATCCACACGCAATTACGGTAGCGTATATACTAGCTAGTGCTATATATGGAAGTGAAATATTTGGAACAAAATCTAAAAAAGTAATCGTGTTCCAAGAAACAAAAGAGATAACGCCAAACAGACCCATTGCCGTATGAAGAGGCTTGGGTATGTCGCGTTCTTTTTGCAAGTACTTCTTGGCGTGACGGGTAAGTGGGCCAGAGAGTAAAATACCATTAATGAGTAATATGCCGACAACCGTTTGCATAAAGAAGAACCGCGCATTGCGTTGCAGCGCTTCATTAAGAATAAGGTACGTGCTCATCATGTCGATCGCGAGACCAGAGAGAATAAGTATCGTAAATCGATCGAACGATTCCGTAAGTTTTGCAAGTATTTTTCGTTTGTTTCGACAAACGAAAAAGAGATAATCCAGCACAAGTACTGTTCCGAGCGTAAGGATGGAGTGCCATCCATGCCATACGTACGAAACCTGCCGTATGTCCAAATGGTCGGAAACCGCATACGTGCTGATTAATAAACTCATAACAACGAAATACAGAAAATGGTACAGGCGTGGTGCCCGAACCAGTCCTCGTTTACTCGTACCTAGTAGTGTAACAAGCACAACAACAAGTGGGAGTTGTACCATGTAGGATCGTGCGATGTCGTTTATGGTTGGATGAATTGATATGCCAACGTGCGCATATGCCAATGAATGGCCAACAAAACCAATGATCCACGTCGAAAGGTAGGCAAGAGCGCCTCCAATCAGCAGTGGCTCTATTAATCGGGAGAGTTTGCCGTGTTGCCGGTTAAATAACAACCAGCCGTGGAGGCCCGCCGCACCAACGAGGGCACCCGACACCTGGCGCAAAAACGCTACAATTTCAAACAGACTAACCTCGAACATAGTGTGCAAAGTATCTCCAAACCAGTAGTGCTACTCCGAGGAAATATATTCCTTGTGCAGCAAACCAAAAAATCGGTTTTCCCGCTGCAAGTAATGGTAAACTTATAAGTAAACATACCGCCGCGATCAAGACGAACATCTCGCCTGTAGTAAAGCCGAGTTTCATGTGTCTATTATACCATATGATATAATAGACACATGATTAACTCACCATATCTTTTACCCGTTATTGTTGCGGGCGCACTGTATGCGTTTGGGCAATATATTAGCAGCGAGCCAATTCGAAATCAGGATCAAGTATTAACAGTGCAAGCAACAGGGAAGGCAAGTAGCGTTCCCGATATTGCACACGTCACCCTTGGCGTTCAAGTACAGCCTCAACCAACCGCAGCGCAAGCAACTGATATACTAGCAAAGCAAGCAAATGCAGTTATTGCTGTGATAAAAAAACTTGGGATAGAGGAAAAAGATATAAAAACACAGAATATTTCTGTGCAGCCATCGTATAATTATGAGGAAGGCAAGCAAACGCTCATCGGATTTGAAGGGAATGAACAAATAGAAGTTACTATTCGCAAGAGCGACAAAGTAAGTAAACCTGGCGATCTCGCGGGAGAAGTGATAGCTCGCGCAACGCAAGCGGGAGCAAATCAAATTGGCGGAGTTACGTTCAGTAACGAGGAACCGCAACTTGAGCAACTTGCAGCAGAAAAAGATGCAATTGCAAATGCACGAAAAAAGGCGGAAATACTCTCAGACGCTTTAAATGTTCGACTTGGAAAAGTGAAAAATTACAATGTATCTCCAAATTATGGAGGTCCAATGCCGCATGCACTGGAAGCAAAGGCAACAGGGGGTGATAGCGTAACTCCTCCAGAAGTACTTCCAGGCACGCAAGAAAATTCCGTAACGGTGACTATTACGTACGAGATTCGGTAGTAGTCGTTCTGGAGGGGGTCGGAGGAGCGGAAAAACAAAAAATCGTCATTTTCCCCATTTTATGGCTCAACCCAGCATAGGGGTATTGACAGAATACTAGTATAGGAGTATATTTATCCAAGTACATTGAAAACCTACATGCGCACGTTTGTCACAGCAGATAGTTGTTTTTTATAGCCAAGACACCTGTCTGCTGTGGCAAAGCAATCGTTGCTTTCCTTTCTGCCATTTTGGCAGCAGCAAAAGTGTTTCGCAACATCGTTATTGAACAGAACACCGTTGCAATTGAAAGGGTATGACCATGAGTAATTTAATGCTCGATGTTGACCAAGCTGGCGAACTCAAGGCCGCGTTTAGACGCGGTGATTGGACGAGTGCGGAGATTAAGAGGGCATGCGAGGGAGATTTTCTTTCTCGAGTCCTAACCGTTCTCCGCGGTCAATCGGAAATCACGGTCGTGAAGCACGTCATCAACGGCGATGCAGATCCGCTGATTCCATATCCTGACTGGAAAGTGGAAGAGCACAAGAAGCGCGGACAGGTTGTCTGGGATCCATCCCAGTTCAAGCTCCACTTGTCGTCGAACCAGAAAGCTGGAAAGTCGATTCAGGGGCACAAGCTTCGGAAAGAGCTCGAAAGTCTACCAACGGAGAATGCAAATCTCCTGGACTACCTGCTCGCGCACCCCAACCTCATTCCAGAGGACTGGAAGAAAGATGAAAATGGAAAAACGCGGTACATCTTCTTCTGGGGAACCGTCTATCGCAGCTCTGGCGGCTATCTGTGTGTCCGCTACCTCTGCTTCGATGACGGTCACTGGCAGGCCTTCGCACGCCTCTATTACCTCGACTATGAGTTTGATGCTAGCGATCCGTCGCTCTTGCGTGCAAGTTAGCTCTTTGGGCTTAGTATCTTAGACTTTTTGGCCTTTGATGCTTTGCCCTTTGCCTCGCGTATTTATTACGTGAGGCATTTTTTTATTCAAAATCTAGGTATACTGAAAACGGTAGTAGGCGAATACGCGGGCGGTTACGGCTTCCTGCTGCCGAACCCAGTATCCATACATCCAGAATATTCACGGTCAAGGCTTTGGGTAGCGCGGTGTATGTAGAAACTTCAAAAAATGAAGATACTTGGTACAGAGCGCTAGGGTATTTTTAGATACCAAATGCGATACAGCTGGAACGCGAGTATTCGCGCGGCGGTGAACTAGAAGGCGCTTTGTATATATCGCAACTCTGACGACAATCTGTGTGTCCGCTGCCTCTACTTCAATGACGGTCACTGGCAGGCTAACCACAATTACCTCGACAATGAGTTTGATGCTAACAATCCGTCGCTCTTGCGTGCAACTCTCTTTATTTCTCTCTCACTCTCGTAGTGGGAGAGTTTTTTTCCAGATTTTTTGTGATTTGCCCATTCCATCCCCCAAGCATGCTGCCAATTTCGTTTATTTGTACTGAGAGAGCAATATATCTTTTATCATCTATCGAGTGAGTTTCCCAAAGTACCATCAGCAGTATTTTTAGCGTATCTATTTTTCGTGTTGCCGCCTGAACGTATGGCTGTTTCTCTTTTGGCTTTAAAAAACTCGCACTAGAAACCATTTCAATACTTTGTATAAATAAGCTATCGATGCGTAAACCGAGCGAATGGCGATGTATCTTTGGTAAATCTTGGTAATAACTATACCAAAGAAGGTACGTATTTTTCAGTCTTTGCAAAAGTGGTAAAAGACGTGGGGGGGGTAGTATTTTGATTATTATGAGAATGCAATGTTTGCATACCTACGATAATATCATTTCTTTAGAAAACTTGCTTGCTGCGTGGAGTGAGTTTCGCATTGGCAAGCGCAAGCGAACAGACGTGCAAGTATTTGAGCGCAATCTCATGAGTAACCTTATTACTCTTCACAATGACCTAAAAAACAAAACCTATCGCCATGGTCCATACCATGCATTTCGCATTGCTGACCCTAAGCCAAGAGATATCCACAAAGCATCTGTCCGCGACCGCGTACTGCATCATGCAATATACCAAATACTCTACCCTTTCTTCGACACGATTTTTGTACACACTTCATATTCTTGTAGAAATAACAAAGGAACACACAGGGCAATTGAACGATTTAAGCAATTGAGTCAACACGTGAGTAAAAACAACTCAAAAACATGCTGGGTCTTGAAATGCGACATTAGAAAGTTCTTTGCTAGTATTGATCAGCATATTCTCATCGGTATTCTTTCTACGTATATCCGTGACAAAGATATTCTCTTTCTTTTACAAAACATTATCGGTAGTTTTTATTCTACGCAAAAAGGTAAAGGCTTGCCGCTCGGTAACCTCACCTCCCAATTATTGGTTAATATCTATATGCATGAGTTTGATTACTACGCAAAACATTATTTAAAAGGCAAACAATATATTCGTTATGCAGATGATTTTGTTATTTTTTCCCAAAACAAAGATCTTCTTGTTCGCTTAATACCAGAAATCCAGCGTGCTCTTACAAATCTTTTACACCTAGAATTGCATCCGAAGAAAGTAAGCATTGCAACGCTCGCTTCAGGAGTCGACTTTCTTGGTTGGGTGCACTTTCCGGATCACAGGGTACTACGCACCAAGCCAAAACAAAGAATGCAACGAAGAATTGCGGAGAATTCTAAACCAGAAGTATTACAATCGTATTTAGGGTTGCTGTCGCATGGGAATGGGCGGAAATTGCAGGAAGAGATTTTACGCGCCTCCTCAACGCTTGGTGTTTTTGCCGTTAACACCAAGCGTTTTCCCGGCGCGTAATTTGTATTTTCAAAATAGTAGCTTTGTGTTACGTTTTCAATATGAATCCTAACGCCCATCATTTTAATATTTATCTGCAACCAGAGCCAGAAGGTGGGTATACCGTTCTTGTGCCAGCGTTACCTGGTTGCGTAACATACGGAAAAACTGTTGATGAGGCGCGTGCAATGGCCGGAGATGCAATTAGTGCGTATCTTGCGAGTATGGCTGATCATGGTGAATCTGTTGTTGCGGATACCGACGCTCTATTAACATCCGTCGATATTCCCGCGCGTGCCTAAGGTTCCAAGGCTTACATCGAAAAAATTACTGAAAATTCTTTATCGAGAAGGCTTTGTCGATGATCGACAAACGGGTAGTCACCTTATTTTATATCATGCAATATCAAAAAGACGCGTTGTCGTACCGATGCATAATCGTGATTTACCCATAGGTACTTTGCGAAGTATTTTACGTTCCGCAGGAATTGACCCGCATCATATGTAATAGCTATAAATAGGTATACAATGCCTGTATGCAAAATACCCCACAATCAACCCTTCCAACGATTCTTGTTATATTCGGGGCTACGGGAGATTTGACGAAACGCAAATTAATACCTGCACTATATAGGCTATATATTGACGGAGATTTGCCAACCATGATGCATATCGTAGGGTTTGCGCGCAAACCTCTTTCTGATGAAGATTTTCGAGCGTATGTGAAAGAGATCGTTGGGCCGGACACTGACGAATTCGTTAACTTGTTCTCATACCGTGCTGGCGATTTTACGGATGCAACGGCGTATGAACAATTAGCAGAACTTTTAGGGAAGCAAGATAATGAATGGAAGACGTGCGCGAATAAACTGTTTCACCTCGCAGTTGCGCCGGAGCATTATGAGGGAATATTACAAAATTTATCTTCATCTGGCTTAACAATTCCATGTAGCGAAGAAGAGGGTTGGACAAGAGTAATTGTTGAAAAACCGTTTGGAAAAGATTTGGCAACAGCAGAAACTTTAGATAATTTGCTCGGAAAACTTTTCCGTGAAGAGCAAATATATCGAATAGATCACTATTTGGGTAAAGATACGGTGCAGAATATTTTGGCGTTTCGGTTTTCCAATGTATTTTTACAGCCCGCATGGAATGCGCGTTCAATTAAAAGTATACACATTAAACTCCACGAGAGTATAGACGTTGAGGGGCGTGGAGGGTTTTATGATGGTGTGGGGCATTTACGTGATGTGGGGCAAAACCATATGCTCCAATTGCTTGCGCTTTTTACGATGGATAATCCAATGGAATTTGATGCGGATTCTATCCGAAGTGCTCGCGGTAAAGTATTGGATTCTTTGGAAGCAATGGATGTGCAAGATGTTTCGGACTACACCATGCGCGGTCAATACGAAGGGTACAAAATAGAAGCTGGTGTACAGAATGATTCACAAACAGAAACGTTTTTTCGCATCGAAGCAAAGTTAAACCTGCCGCAGTGGAGAGGAGTGCCTATTGTTTTAGAAAGTGGAAAGGGCCTGTCACGGGCAAAAGTTGAAGTTGTGGTCGAATTTCGTCACCATACACCGTGCCTATGCCCCCCTGGTCAACATTTTACCAATATATTGCGCTACGAAGTGCAGCCACACGAGGGGATAACTATGTCGTTTTGGGCAAAGAAGCCAGGTTCTGAAGTTGTTATTGAAGAAAAAGAATTTTCATTTGATTATGGCAAATCATTTGGAAGTGGAAAATTTCTTGATGCATATGCAAAGCTGTTGCTGGATGCAATTGAGGGAAATCAAACGTCGTTTGTTTCAACGGAAGAAATTACGGCAAGTTGGAAATTTATTGATCCTATTATGCAAGCGTGGAAAGAAGATGCGGTGCCACTTATTTCGTATCCGAAACTTGCACAAGCTGAAACCATTTTTAGTGATACAAAAAGGGACGTAACTGCATCTAAGCGCATTGCATATATAGGCCTTGGGAAAATGGGACTTAATATGGTGGAGCGATTACTCGACCATGAGTGGGCAGTTGCGGCATATGACGTTGATGAAAGCGCGCGGAAAAAGGCGGAAGAAAAGGGTGCTAGTATCGTCGATTCAATAAAAAACATTGTAGCGTCTAACCAGCCCTCTCCCTCTCCCCAATTGGGGAGAGGGGATCACGCGCCACGCGTAGTGTGGCTTATGGTTCCGCATGGGGTTGTTGATGCTGTATTACAAGAACTTATGCCACATTTACTGCCTGGTGATACTGTCATAGACGGCGGAAATTCTTTTTACAAAGATTCGATACGTCGAGGAGAAGAGCTAAAAAAACTTGGGGTAAATTTTCTTGATGTTGGGGTAAGTGGCGGGCCAAGTGGCGCGCGTGCGGGTGCATGTTTAATGGTTGGGGGCGATAATGCAGCGTACAAAAAATACATCGGACTATTTTCCGATCTTGCCGTTGCTGGTGGATACGATTATATGGGAGAGCTTGGCGCCGGGCATTTTGTGAAAATGGTACATAACGGAATTGAATACGGCATGATGCAAGCTATTGCGGAAGGATTTAGCGTGCTAAAAAAATGGTCAGCCGTCGCCCAGCCAGCTGGCGGGGCTATGGCCGGTAAACGAGAACTAGACTTAGAGCGCATTGCGCATGTATATAATAATGGCAGTGTTATTGAATCTCGATTAGTGCATTGGCTGAAAGATGCGTATGCAAAACACACTACAGAATTAATTAATATTACAGGGACAGTTTCCCATAGCGGTGAAGGCAAGTGGACAGTTGAAGCAGCACAAGAACTGGGAATACCCGTTCCTATTATTGAAGGCGCATTGCAGTTCCGAATTGATTCTGAAAAAAATCCAAGCTATACAGGACAAATAGTGTCGGCACTCCGGAATCAGTTTGGGGGACACGATGTTAGGAACTAGCTTCACTAGCTTCGTTAGCTGCATTAGCTTAATTCTCTTACTACCCTACCAGTTTTTGAAACGCTTCGGCCAGGTTTTTTGCCCTAGATGCTTCTTCTGTAATTTTCTTTTGTAAATCTTCATCTGAAATATTTGGGTCAACTGGTGTGTGTAGTTGAGTGTAAATCTTAATCTTTGGTTCTGTTCCTGAAGGGCGAATAGTGAGACGGTTATGCTTATTCGATAGTTCAAAAATCAAGACGTTGCCTTTGTCGTTGCCCGTAAACGTCTCTCTATCTATAACAGCATTGATAGGCGTTCCCGCGATATCTGTTGGGCTCTGTTCGCGAAGTTGTTTCATGATGCGTTGCATGTTTTGAAAACCTTCTGCGCCTGGGTAGTTGATATTTGTAAGTGTTTCTGTAAATATGCCGTATTTTTTATACAGTTCATGTAATTGCCAGAACATAGTTTTGCCCTGGTCTTTTAATTCTGAAGCCAGTTCGCATAGTAAAAGCGCTGCAACTGCTGCATCTTTATCTCGACAATTCGAACCCTTCAGAAGACCGTAACTTTCTTCTCCTCCGAGTAAGAACGTTTCATCGCCGTTATCTTGATGTTCTCGAATTAATTGCGCTACGTATTTGAAGCCGATTAAAATATGATTATATATTTTAAGTCCAAAATCTTGTGCGATTGCGTCGAGTAAATCCGTCGTAACAATGGTGCGAACCATGAACCCCTTTTGCTCCTTACTAGCAACGTAATATGCTGCAAGTGCAGCAATTTGGTTTCCAGTTAACAGTTTATATTCACTCGCACTATCTTTAGCAACTACACCAAGTCTGTCTGCGTCCGGGTCTGTAGTAATTGCGATATCTGCGTCTAAGCGTTTCGCATATTCCGTGACCATTTCACTGGCAGATAAGACCTCCGGATTTGGGATATTGTTTGGCAAATTTGGAAACGTGCCGTCGGGAGATGCTTGTTCTGCAACTATGGTAACGTCTTGAAAACCTACATGTTCTAAAACTTTTTGAACACTCATGGTACCTGTTCCGTGAAGCGGGGAATATACTATTTTTGCGGAACGGCTTTTTGAAAGACTTTCGTTTGCGATTGCTGCAATATACGCGTCGTCAACTTCTTTGCCGATTGTTTGTATTTGGCCCGCCAGTTCGGCGGGCAAGCTGGGCATTATATTTTTTACATTAGTGACAGCTTGCATAATGCCCTTATCGTGTGGGGGAACTATTTGGCTTCCATCGCTCCAATACGCTTTAAAACCGTTGTCTGCGGGCGGGTTATGACTTGCACTAATTACGACTCCGGCAGCAGCTTGTAAGTGGCGCACTGCAAACGATAGTTCTGGTGTTGCTCGGAATGAATTAAATAGATATGTTGTGAAATTATTTGCAGCAAAAATACTTGCAGTGTATTCGGCCAACTCACGAGAGGTTGTTCTGGTATCGTGCGCAATGACTATTCCGCTTTTTTTTGCTCCCGCTAATTCTGCGGGCAAGTCTTCTTCAGATTGCGCAGATAGATAGTCGCATAATCCCTGTGCAGATTCGCCAATAGTTATGCGATTAATTCTATTACTACCCAGGCCCACAGGGCCGCGCCTTCCACCTGTGCCAAACGGAATAGTTGTGTAAAAACTATCTTCCAGTGTTTTCCAATCTTCTTGTGCTATGAGTTTTTCGAGTTCTTCTTTATATTCGCTATATTTTGTATCTGTAAGCCATTTTTGTATAGTTGTATTTGCTTCTTTTGAAAGTTGTGAATACATATCAATGAAAAATCACATTAACCCCATAACTTCTTTTACGCGGTGAAGCGTGCTGTTTGCCACGCCTTGTGCGCGGTGCATACCGCGACCTAGAGTGAAACGGAGTTCTACATCGTCTTTCCGTATTTCATCGAATTTTTGTTGAAAATTGTGAAGTCCAGATATGATAGATGCAGCGAGCGAGTCTTTAAATTCTTTATACGATTTTTCAGCAAGTTCTTGTTCTATTACTTGTTCTTCTTTTTTACTAAACGCTTTGTAAATATTCAAAAGATTTTTAACTGCAGGGCCACTTTTTTTAAATGAAAATATTGCTTCCGTATCGGTTACGGCGCTGCTGATTTTTTGCCGAATAATTTCTGGAGAGTCGTTTAAGGCAATATAGCTTTTTTCTGCATCGCTTTTGCTCATCTTTTTTTTGGGGTCAGTAAGTGACATAATCCTGGCTGTTTGTTCTGGAATATAGCTTTCAGGTAAAGTAAATACATCTCCATATGTTGTATTAAAGCGCTGTGCAATATCGCGCGCCAATTCTATGTGCTGTTTTTGATCTTCGCCAACTGGCACAATGTTTGTGTTGTATAGAAGAATATCCGCAGTCATAAGTACGGGGTAGGAGAATAGCGCGAGCGATACTGAATCTTTTGCATCAATTGTTTTTGATTTGCTTTTAAATTGCGTCATCCGAGACATGGCGCCATATGGTGCAATTGTGGAGAGTAGCCATGCAAGTTCTGTATGCGCCGAAATATGAGATTGGACGAAAATGACACTTTTCTGAATGTCTACCCCTGCTGCAATGTAAGTTGCTGCCACGTCAAGAACTCTGTCTGGGAGAGTGCTTGGATCGTACGGAACGGTGATTGCGTGCTGATCTACAATGCAAAAATATGCATTATTGTCCTGTTGCAATTCAATCCATTGTTTTATAGCACCTAAGTAGTTGCCGATATGCAGTGCTCCAGAAGGCTGAATTCCAGAGAAAATTGTTTTATTAGACGGTAGGCTTTGTGACATGTATAAACTATACCTCAACTATCACGGGCAATACCATTGGTCTACGTTCTGTTTTTTGGAAAATAAATGTCCCAATATCATCTCGAACAGCTTCTTTTACATGCGCCCAGTTTTGTTCCATTGTTCGTTGCTGTGCGATATTCTTTTGGATAACAAGAGCGATTTGATCTCTTATTTCTTGGATGAGTTGTGGATGGTCTTTCATAAAAATGAATCCGCGTGAAATAATGTCGGGTTGCCCAATGATTTCCCCACTTCGGCCGTCAACAGTTGCAAGTACAACAACCATTCCTTCCGTTGCCAACGCTTGCCTATCGCGAAGTACTACTTGCCCTACATCGCCTACGCCGAGTCCATCGACCATGATGTGCTGGATGTTGTATTTTTCTCCGTTAAGGCGAGCTTTATTGTCGACAATTTCAATAACTTCTCCGTTTGCAGGCAATAGGGCATTTGCGCGCGGGAATCCGTTTGCAACTGCCATTTTTGCATGCTCCGCTCGGAACGAGAAGTATCCGTGCGCAGGGATTAAAAATTTTGGCTGGATTAAATCGATCATGTGTTGCAAGTCATCTCGGTGACCGTGACCTCCAGAATGAATATCCATCATTTTGTAATGGATAACTTCTGCTCCTTGTTTGTAAATCTGGTCTTTCACTAACTGTACAGAAGCTTCGTTTCCGGGAATAACAGAAGATGAGAATATAACAACGTCTCCGGCATTTAATTCAATGCTTCGGTGTTCCTTATTTACAATACGCATGAGAACGGCGTTATCTTCTCCTTGTGCGCCGGTGCATAGAATAAGAACCTTGCCCGGAGATAGCTTGTTGCTCTCTTCTGGTGTAATGACGCTTTCTTTTCGGTAATCCATGAATCCGATTTCTTTTGCAATAGCAACGTTGGTTTTCATAGAGTATCCATCTACAGCAATTTTTCGTCCATGTTTTTCTGCAATCGAAACCATCTGTTGCAGACGGTCTATCATAGAAGAGAACGTGGCCGTGATAATTCGCTGATTCGGATGCGACGCAAATATCTTGTCGAGATTCGTCTCCACAGTTTTTTCGGAAAGGGAATGACCTTCTCGTTCAGCTCCGGTAGAGTCTGTGTACAAAATCGTAACGCCACGTTTGCCAATATCTTTCATGTGGTCTTCGTCTGCAGGCAAATCGTTTACTGGGTTGGTGTCGAATTTAAAATCCCCGGTAAAGGCGATAGAACCAGCCGGTGTGCGCACTACAACTCCGAATGCATCTGGCACAGAATGGTTTACATGAAATGTTTCTATTTCAAATTTGCCAAGACGGAATGTTTCTTTTGGTTTAACAACATTCACCTTTGGCTTTGCGTACATCGGGAAGTCTGTTTGTCGTTTTTCGACAAGTCGCATGGTAAATTCCGATCCGTAAATCGGTGGGTTGCCAAGTTTGGGTAGTAAATGAGGCACGCCTCCAAAATGATCGTAATGGGCGTGAGTAATAATTACTCCTTTAATGTTTTTTTCTTTACCTGCAAGTGGAGAAATGTCGGGGATGATGTAATCTATTCCGTACATGTTTTCATTTGGGAACATGAGCCCCAAGTCAATAACCACAATATCGCCCTTGTACTCTACTGCTGCAGAGTTTCTTCCAATTTCTTCAAGTCCGCCAAGGGGAATAACATACATTCCGTCGGGGTTTCGCGGAGGTTGTTTTGTAAGCGGCATGTCAAAGTTGCGTGGAGGCCCAAAATGGACTCCAGAACTTCTCTCGCGGCTATGTTTGCCTCTGCCACCTGGTCTGCGGCCTTGGGGAGGGCGCCCGCCTTGTTTTTTGTATTGCGGTTTTGCCTGAGGTTGCATTTGTGTTCTTTGGGGAACAGGTTTTTTTGCTACCACTGCTTTTGCTACTGCCGCTACGGTTGGTGGGGTAATTGGTTTTGGCCGCACTGGAGGCGGAACCGGAATCTGTGACATATTTATTTGTATATTATTGATTAATGGTAAATCGTCCGTTTTTAACGGGTTTGAGGGTATTTTTAAGCGCAGTGCTTAAACTCACAACTCAACATCGTTAATTTCTTTGAGTGTATATGGAAAGGTGCTACTCGTCAACTACTAATCCCCCTTTAGAGGGGGATTAGTGAGACGAATCTCTTCGTTTTGTTATCCGATTATTGCCTTGCGAATTACGTATGCAAGTCCAGATCCACCGGTAAGAGTTGATAGAAGGAGAGTTGCAATTGCAGTTGGCCCTGTAGGCGCGGTAACTGGTACGTGCACAACGCTTGGCGCTACATGTACAGGCGCTACATGAGTTACTGCAGCAGCAACTTTTGCTTGCTTTACTACATGAGCTTTTTCAGCTTTTACTTCAACGTTTTGTGTAACATTCACTTCGTTGTTGTTGCTTGAACTGTTGTTCGAGCTGTTGTTTGAACTGTTATTGATATCAAGCGTGATAGTATTTGTGTTCTTGTTTACGCTACAGTTTGCCGTAGATTTGTTCGTTACAATAATAACGTTTCCATTGCCGTCTAAACACGTTGCGGTAATTTCTGGTTTAGGAGTAGGTGTTGGGTTAACGGTAGGCGCAGGTGTTGGTGTAGGAGTTGGGTTAGCAACAACGTTCACTTTACACGTAGACGTCTTTTCTCCGCCCGGGAAGCCTACAGAAGTTGCAGTGATTACTTTCTGCCCAGGAGTGGTGTACCAAGTTTGGAAACTTGTTCCGCGACCTGATACTACTTGAGATCCTGGAGCTTTCCAAGTAGCGATAAACTTTTTGTCAGTTTGACTTTGGTATACTCCAATTTTTTGGTTCACTTGTATTGTTTGAGTAGATGGTGCACATACGAATGTGTAATTTGGCGCTGGAGTTGGTGTCGGAGTTGGTGTCGGAGTCGCCACAGGTGCCCAATGCAGGTGAATGTTTACAATAGTATGCCCATCATACGAGTTGTAGATATCAGGATTTGCAGGAATTGAACTGTCTGGCAGTACGTATGGTCTATTGATATTAGATTTTGACTTTGCAATCACTTGCAACGTTGTGTGGTCACCCTTTACATCTGACATATTAATGCCACTTGAAGAGTATGACCGAGTTGTGAAGCAGGCTTTTGCACGACCACCACATTGATTTGTAGAATCGGTTCGGTTAGACACTTCTTTCCACTGCGTATTTGCATTACCGTTAACGTTTGAGTGTAATCCACCATTCACGTCATAACGAGCTATTATTCGTACGCCGGTTTCCTCATTGTTACAAACTGCCCATTTTACTGTATAGGAAAATAGCACATTTGATTTGTTGTATGTATTTGCAGGAGCGTTGTGAACAGGTAAATTCACAAATACTTCTATGCGAGGCGCGGCACCGAGTCCTAATGTAGACCATAGGTGTGGTTCCGCCTGACGCACTAAAATACCGTTTGCATTTGCCATTTGGGCAATGCCGGCAGTACCTATAGAAAGACCTGTTCCGATGAGGGTGATTCCGAGGATGTGTGCGAATAATTTATTCATAAGCTGTGTAAATATAAATTAAAACTAACCTGTTAAGATAGTCTTAATATATTTATTTGTCAAGTGTTATTTGAGGCTTTATTGGCATAACGCTATAATATACCTTAATTAAGCCAAAAGTTAGTTTTATTTCTTTTTCTTTTTTCGAAGATATGCGCTTGCGAGCATTGCTATGCCAACGATGATAAGAATGGCTGCGCTAAGTAACATGAAGCGAGAAATCATCTTACCTTTTTCTAGCGTGGTCAGTTGGTCAGGGGTAAGGGAAAATGGTACGGCGTATGTTGTGAGCACTGTTCCATTTTCGGCTAATATAGATATATCTAATACGGGGTTACCTACAAGATTTCGACTCAAGATAAAATCTGTTTTTCCTGTGCGGATACTATCATCGAGCGTGATATCAGGCACAGTGCGCGTTTCCATGCTTCCTGCTTCGTCACGTAGATCCATTGAAATACTGCCATTTGTTGTTGTTTCTGCATCGCCCGCACCTACGTAATCAATAGAAAACGACACTAATTTTCCTTCGTTTGAACCGTACGTGTTCATGCGAGCATGAAGAATGTCCGCATCTTTACCCCGTACAACCCATCGGTATTTTGCTAGGTTTGAGATACGTTCATTTGTAACCGGGTCCCGCAGAGAAAGTATTCCTACATATACACCTGGCTCTTTAAATGTTGGTGCGGTCATGGAAAGTGATGCGTCAGCTATATTTGTGGATATCGTTGATCCGCGAATACTTCTTAGTAATTTTCTGCTCGGGCTAAACTTATATATATCAATTACGGGTGCTACGATGCGTGTGTTTTGAGATGCTGCAGTCCCAATAATAAGAATGTTTTTTCCCGCTGTAACATTTGGACCAGTTTCCGGACCAAACGATTTATCTCCGTACTCTGAAACCATAATCGCTCCAGGAATAAGTTGTGCATACGGTGTATTTTCTCCAGCAAAGCGAACGGGTACGTCGAACCATCCCATGGTTCTACCTCTACTTGTTCCTATAGTGATTTGAATTCGATAGTTCCCACCCGGGAGGTTTTTTGGCGGGGTGTATGTGTAAGGGATTTCTTTTTTTTCTCCCGCAAGAAGAACGAAGCTCTCTTTTGAAAAAACAGTATCGTATACGGGCGTGTTGTCTGCTACTACGGGATCTTGCGTGGTGGCAGCGGGCAGTTCTCCAAGTAAATCTATGGTGTATATAAGGTCTCCTAAAATATCATCGCTTTTATTCCAAAATGTGATAGTTCCGTTTACGTTTCTATTTTCATCTACTGTGCCAGTCGCATTTAAAACATATGCTTCTGGTGGGTAATAAATATCTTGTTCTGAGATATCGCCCCTTCCTCCGAAGGGGGCTGGGGTTGTTTGTGCGGAAGCAAGAGGTGCAGAAGAGAGAAGAAAAACAATCAGTGTGCTAGTAACGGATATTTTTTTGTAATAGTTCATACGATAATTATACCACAATGATGTCAAGCCAATTTTAGTGCTTCTTTGGCGTAAATCTTTATAAACGGCTTGATGTTGTATTTTTGGTCTTTTAATTCAGTTTCCGTAAACCATTTGAGTTTTCTGTGTTCTTTTTCAGCAACGGTAAACTGATCTGAATTTGACGCAGCATAATACACGAAAACCACGTGCTTATGTTTTTCTGTAATATCGTGAATATTTATGTGTTGCGGAGTACAAAGAGGTTTTGTGGTGTCGCCGGGAATCTCGGGGAGCCGTTTCCCCAATAGGGTTATATCAAGTCCGCATTCTTCCTCAACTTCTCTGAGCAATGCTTGTTCCGGGTCTTCTCGCAATTCAATATGCCCGCCCACTGGGAGCCATGTGTTGTACTTTATATGGTCAGCAAGCAAAACTTTATTCTTGTGAACTATATAGGCAACAGAAACAAAATCGATGTATTGGTGAATGTGAGGCATGAAAATTATTATACACTTTTCATCACTTTTAACCTTTTCCAAGGCAAAGCGTTGGAATTTACCGGGATGACAATATTGCTTTGAAATCTTCTACGCCTTTTACTGGAACAGGGTCGGTGTTGTAATTGAGAGCCAAATGATATGTTGTCCATAAGCCGAACACTACGGCGTAGGATATTTGTTCGAGTAGTGACGTGCCTTTTATTTCTACTTCCGCAACAGGAACTCCCCAGTCTTCATACATCTTTTTAGTAACGTCCATGCGCACGGCAATTTGTGGATGGTCGGTTGAAGTTTTTAAGAACACTCCGTGAAATGCAGCTTGGGGATTTGTCATGCCAACCATTTCGTTATGGTTGAGTTCCGGGAATTCGTTCCAAAATGCGGCCGTCTTTGCATTTTCATTTGTTTGAATTTTCATATTCTTTGCCGCAAACCCCATTGCATCGGAAGAATAAAATACGGGAGTTTTGCCTACGAGTGCATCTGCAAGTGCTTTTGCGGGCGTTTCCAGTGCTGCAACTTTTGCATCTATCATGTCTGCAGTTTTTTCTAATTCTTCTTGAATGTTTTTTGCAAGGTTGCTATGTGCAAGCGCAGCTGCAAGGCCGGTAAAACTTGCGAACAATGTGTGGCGCGGTTGCATGCCGGGGTAGTCGATAAATGAATAGGGAACAGAGTCGCGTTTTGCGAACTCTAATAATTGCCCGCCTGCAGTGTTTACTAATATTGGCTGATTATTTGCGCGTGCCTCACTGTATGCAGATAGTGCTTCTTCTGTATTGCCGGAATAGGAACTAATTACAGTGAGCGGTTTTTTACCATATATATGAGGAAGGGAGTAGCTGCGGTGTACGGTGAGTGGAACAGCAGGGAGGTGGAGTGCATTGAGTAAGTCCCCGGGATGCCCACTGCCTCCCATGCCTGCAAGTACGATGGAATCGAAGTCTCCTGTAATTGATGCATTTTTGTTTACTTCAAGCGAGTGTCTGATTTGGTCTGCTTGCTTTACGATAACATCGCGCATTTCTTCGTGCATATGATAGTGGTTATAAAGTAAACTTTTTATGTATTCCAAAGTCGCTTTTCTCGTACGTGCCATTTTTCAATGTTGTTAAATCTGTCAGACGGTAAACCACCCTTTTCAATGTTTGCACCTTTTACTTGTGTGTGTTGTGCGAAGAGGTAATACGGTCGATATAATACTATAGCGGGGTGAATGTCGAGGAACCGTTCAATGAATGATTGCAGTAACTCTTTTCGTTTTTCTTGATCGGTAGAAATGCGTGCGTTTTCGAGAAGTTTGTCTATGTCTTTATCTTGCACCAGCGACAAGTTGAGCCCAGGGCTTTTAATTTGTGAAGAATGCCAAAATGGATACGGGTCCGGATTCACGGGCAAGCTTTCTCCGTAGAGTAATATTTCGTATTGTCTGGGAATAACTGCAATTTGTTGGATAACGGCAGTACTTAAACTTTGGATATTTGTTTTTACGCCTATCGCGCTCCATTTTTCTTTAATAAGTTCTGCTGTTTTTATATATTCTTGCCAGTCAGTGGTTGTAATAGTTACCTCTAATTGTTTGCCATCTTTTTCTCTAATACCGTCATGTTCTCCAACACGCCAGCCAGCGTCGTCAAGGTTTTGTTTTGCCTTTTCAATATCAAATACGTTATCTCGAATATCTGGGAACGAAAATATTCCAGATGGGATGGGTATACCAAGGGGTTCTCCTTGTCCGCCAAGAGCTTGCGTAACTATATCGTTTCTATCTATTGCTAAATCGAGCGCGGAGCGAACTCCCGCATCATTCAATATTTGGTTTTTAACTTGGTTTAAAAAGAGTCCAAAATATTGCGGTAAAAGAAGTTTTTTGATTTGGATTGCAGAGCGATTTTCAACAGAAGAAACTAACGAAGAAGGTAAGTGTCCTATCCCATCTACTTTGTTTGACGTGAGTGCAGAAATTGCCTCTTCGTGCGTGTTTACGAAGTTGAAGGCTAGAGTACTGAGGTGGGCCTTTTGCCCATAGTACTCTTCGTTTCGTATAAAGCTGATTGATGTAATTTCTCCTGTTTTTTTCTTTGTTACTATTTTTTCAAACTTGAATGGCCCTGAACCAACAGGTCGTAGTTGCTGTTCTGCGAAGTTAGCTGTTTTCGCGGGGATATTTTCCCATACGTGTTTTGGTAAAATGCCAACTGTGAGACTGGAAATAAACGGAGCGTATGCTGTTTTTTGTAATGTGAAGCGCACTGTTTTATCATCCACCTTTTGTACGCCTACACCTTGAAATGTGGGTGCAATAGGGGAATTATGGTCTTTTGATTGAATGCTTTCAATCGTAAATACAACGTCATCTGGTGTTACCTTTCTCCCGTCATGCCAAGTAGCATCTTCTCGCATTTGTATGGTGTACGTTTTCCCGTCACTCGATGTTTCAACTGAAGTTGCCAGATCGTTTTGCAAGCTTAAGTCAGTACCCAAGCGAAACAGCGAAGAGTACACCACCTTTGTTAAATCCATATCTGCATCATTAGTGCTTGCCAGTACTGGGTTAATGTAACGGGGTTGCCCTACAATTGCTTCAGTATATGTTCCGCCGTCTTGTGCAACAAGGGTGCTGTGCCTTTGTACGTATCCAGTAATGCTGAGCGAGAGGGATGCAACGAGAAGAATGCTTAAGAAACCGAGTATGGTCTTCTCTTGGTTATACATATTGCTATATATAGTGTGTGACCATCTTGTTATGTTTTGGATGTGTATCATAGGGGCGAATATTCTATTGTCGACCCCGTGCCAGATTCGCGCAATATTGACGAAATGCCATAATCATATGTAGTGTGAATTCCGTTTTTGCAATTAAATGTATTTCGTTCACCCGTTTTTTCCGCTTCTAAAACAGAATACAGTTCAAACATGCTTGGGCTTCGCTTCCAGTAATAGTATCCACGCTGCGCTTCTTTCGGATCTGTAGGAAATGGCTTGTTTTCGTTGCTATATTTCTCAACGGCATCTCGGAGTGAAAGTTCAATTGCGTCTTGAACGATCTTATTTTCAGATGCGCTTATAACCCCACACCACGTAAGTTCATTATATGGAGGAAATGTTCCGTGTTTTGTTCGCGATAAGTACAACGCAGTTTCTATGTCTGCTAAGTGGTGTTTGCGAATTGTGTCGCGTGCTTGCTTGTCTTGTTTTATAAGGAGAAGTGTTCCTGATGTGAGGAGCAAGAAAAGTGCAACAAATACTGGTGCAAATTTCTTACTCAACAAAAAGATGTGCAAGGGCTATAACGAAAAAGAGGATTGCAAATACTACCGTGGCTTGAAAAAGACGTTTTTCGCTTCCGCGGCGAACATAAAAACCAGCATCGCCTCCGCCAAAGGCAGAACCAAGCCCTGCAGAACTGCTCTGCAAGAGAATGCTTCCGGTCATGAGCACTGCAACTACGATAAAAAGAATATTAAGCCACAACATAGGTGTACCTATATACGGTATGGAAAATGTGGGGGTAGGTCAAGTTGACAAACGGCAGTTTTTATATTTGTCGTTCGATGGCTGTAATGCGCTTATCTTGGTTATGGAGTACTTTTACTACAGAACTTTCCATTCCTTCCAGTGCGGAATCTAACACTCCTTTAATGTCTTCTTTGAGTTCTTTTCTTAATTCCTTAAGATCTTCTTTTGTAGCGTATGGCTCGAGTGCATTTTTCAACGTTTCATCTAAATGTTCTTTTGTCACGTATGGCTCGAGTGTGTTTTTCAGCGTTTCGTCCAGATGTTCTTTTGTAACCACCTTTTCAAATGCATTCGCAATAAGTTGCATGTTTCCATCCATTTCCTCCCGAAATTCTTTTTTTGTTATTGGTGCATCTTTTTTCATGTCACTGAAGTATATTACATTCATAAATACTCTCGCAATACTTTTGTTTTTTTTACCCCGATAGCTTTTTCTAGCTCTGTATCTGATGCGGATTTTATTCCTTTAACGGAGCCAAATGTTTGTATAAGGAGTTTTTTTGTTTTTGGGCCAATTCCAGGCACAGCATCGAGCACAGATTTTATTTGATCTTTACTCCGAAGAGACCGGTGAAAAGTAATAGTAAATCGGTGAGCTTCATCGCGCATGCGTTGGATTAAATAGAGCGCAGGGGAATCATACGGTAAGCGAACCTCGAGAGGGGTCGGGCCCGCCAAGACGGCGGGCAGGGGTGAGGTGGGATGCACGTGCGTATAAATAACTTCTTCCTGCTTCGCAATAGATATAATGGGAATATTTCTGCCTGATTTTCTTAATGCTTTCATGGCTGACGACAATTGCCCTTTACCCCCGTCTATTATAATGAGGTTGGGAGTTGGCCAATCAGTTCGAGCTAATCTTCTCGTTAGTGTTTCTTCCAGCATCGCAAAATCATTTGATTTATGCATGGAAGGGTCTAGGTCTGCGTTGAGTTTTATTTTGAATTTTCTGTATTCTTTTTTGTCTGGCATCCCATCTACAAATACAACCATAGACGCAGTGGCAAGTGTTCCTTGTGTGTTTGATATGTCGTAAGTCTCCACCCTGAAAGGGTGACCTCCCATAGCTTTAGCGGCGGGGGGCTGTATGTTTATAGCTTTTAACAACACCGCAAGCGCTTCTTTGGATGCGCGCGCAGTTTCTTGCGCAACACCTTGTTCCTTGAGCAATTCTTTTGCATTTGTTTCGCCCATGGCGATGAGTGCTTTGCGCACGCCGCGCGCAGGTACTTGCAACGTTACG
>JAQBWN010000015.1 GCA_027624555.1 bacterium
GGCAAAAGAAATAACAGCGGATAATATTGATCAGTTAGTAGGCGGAATATTTGAACCAACGGGTTTATCTGGTAAAAACTTGAAACGAGCTGCCGTTGAATTTGACCCGGTAACAGGTACTCCAACTATTAGCTTGGAATTTGATAAGGAGGGGTCGGATTTATTTGCGAAAATAACAAAAGAAAATATTGGGAAGCGAATTGCAATATATTTAGACAACGTTCCAATTAGTGCACCAACTGTACAAAGCGAAATAACAAATGGAAGAGCCGTAATTACAGGTGGATTTGGCTTAGATGAAGCAAAGCAATTGGTTCGCAACTTAAATTCCGGAGCGCTCCCTGTTCCCATTGAGCTTATCGGCCAAAGCATCGTAGACCCAAGCCTGGGTGAAACAGCGATTGAGAAAACTCTCTTTGCGGGCCAAATCGGGTTGCTTGCAGTTATAGTCTGGATGATAGCGTATTACAGATTACCAGGCCTTGTGGCATCTATCGCGCTCATCATCTACACCATTTTATTTCTCGCAATTATGAAACTTGTACCGGTAACATTAACACTTGCGGGTATTGCCGGTTTTATTATGTCTATCGGTATGGCGGTAGATGCAAACATATTAATTTTTGAACGATTTAGGGAAAATATTAAGAGTGGCAAAACTATTCCGTTTGCGTTTAAAGAAGGATTTACTGCGGCGTGGGGTTCTATTCATGCATCCAACGTTTCCAGCTTACTTACAGGATTTGTATTATATGGATTTGGAACATCTATTGTACGAGGCTTTGCACTTACCTTTGTGTTAGGTACCTTTATTTCTATGTTCACCGCTATCACCGTAAGCCGAGGAATTTTAGCCTTGGTATTTACCATGCCGTGGACTCATAAAAAATGGCTCCTATGATGAACAAGCCTTTAGCTTGGATGTGGATTTCCGTACTTACTATAGTTGCGTGCATTGCAATTATTATTTTTATAAAACCAATATGGGGAATTGATTTTTTGGGTGGTTCTCTTATTGAAATAGAAGGTAGTCCCGAAGATGCTCAAAAAGTTCAAGAGGGTCTTTCCCAAACACTCAACATTTCTGCGACAGCAACTGGTACTCGTGATAACTCAATTATTATTCGCACCCCAGTTCTTGATGATGCAGGGCGTAAGTCTATCATCGATTATTTAAAGAAAGAATCACTCATGAAGGGTGAAGAGCGAAGCTTTGAATCTATTGGGCCAACTATAGGTAAAGAACTTCGAGAAAAATCCTTATATGCCGTGGTTATTGTGTTGGTCCTTCTTATTATCTATTTGGCATACACGTTCCGCAGTATGGGCGGGTTTATATCACCCTGGAAGTTCGGACTAGCTGCTATTTACGCCCTTATCCACGACCTGTTTCTCGTCACCGCATTCTTCGTAGTATTTGGAAAGTTGTACGGCACTGCAATGGATACCCTCTTTGTAACGGCGCAATTGGCAATCTTCGGATATTCCGTAAACGATACGATTGTTATTTTCGACCGCCTCAGGTCAGAACATATTGCAAATAGAGGAAAGAGCCTCTTAGAAACATTGAATATCGCCATTAAACTTTCGCTTGGTCGCTCACTTAACATTTCGTTTTGCATATTACTTACGTTAATTGCGTTGCTTGTATTCGGCGGCTCGTCAATTTTCTGGTTCATTATGGCTCTTACTATTGGAACAATTACGGGAACATATTCATCACTGTTCGTAGCCCCACCTCTTCTCTATTTCCTCGCAAAGCGTCGTTCATGATGGCCGTAGAAAAGGTACAGCAGCACATATATACTTGGGTAGCGTCAGCAGTTGCAGAGCAACCAATACTACTACTTTCTCATTCACAAGAAATGCGAGAGCAGCTTTGCAACACAGCAAAGCGAGCAGCAGTTTGCGAAAAAAAAGGAGATTCGCCATGCAATACGTGCAATGCATGTAAGCAATCTGCTGCCAACGCTCATCCAGACACAATAAGCATTATAGGAGAAAAAAATCGCATTCGCGTAAAAGATATTTCAGCTCTTCGCAGTATTCTTAACACTTCTTCTGCAAAACGTGTAGTATGTATTCCTTTTGCAGAACACTTACTTCCACAGGCAGCAAATGCACTACTTAAAACGTTAGAAGAACCCTCAATCAATACTCGGTTTTTGCTGTGCGCACCAAGTAAGAGAAGCGTCCTGGCAACTATTTACTCACGATGTAAAATACTTTTTTTAAGTCCTGTATTGCAAGACATGGCAACATTCTCATCAGAGCAAGCCTTGCAAAAACTTTCTAGTCTTCGCCCCGCTGAGCCGTTCGAGAATCAAGAACTTCTCGAAATATCTCGCCTTGTGCATCAAATGACAATCGAACGCGGAGCAAGTCCAGAACTGTACAGGGTGTCGCTTAGGCTTCGTGATTATTATAAAACGGCCAGTTTTCCAGGGGGTAACACGAAAATAGCTGCAGACATCCTCCTTGCATCTCTCGCCGTTTTACGAAATACTTAATTTATGCCTATCCCACAAGCAGAACAAATTTTCAACGCATCAAAAGATGAAGCACTCGAATGGTTTGAAAAAGAAATCGCTGGCCTTCGCTCCGGACGCGTAAAACCCGCCCTTGTTGAAACTATACAAGTAGAACTCTATGGCTCACGAAGCCCACTCAAAGGGCTCGCTTCTGTTTCTAATACGGACGCTCGCACTATTTTAGTTTCGCCTTGGGATAAAAATGCAACTTCTGCAATTGCCAAAGCAATCACTGAAGCAAATATTGGAGTTATGCCAACGGTAGATGGTTCAAATATCCGACTAACATTCCCACAGCTCACGGAAGATGTACGAAATCAAACTATCAAAGTTCTCCATGCGAAAGCAGAAGAATCTCGCATTCGTATGCGCCAGGGGAGAGACGAAGCACTTCGGTTATTAAAAAATGAAAAAGAAGAGGGCACGCTTTCAGAAGATGATTTTTATGGGGGTAAAAAGCACTTAGATGAACTCATCGGAAAAGTCCAGGTAGGGCTAGAAGGTCGAATTACTGCAAAAGAACAAGACATTAAAACGATTTGACGGTTATTTTTAGTGGGTGTAAATATAAGGTAGTTGATTACTCTTTCGCTCTTTCCATCCTAGACAAGAAAAAGGAGAAGATCGATGACGCTGCAAATTGAAGAAAGGCATGAACTAGACGATACACAAAATGAACCCGAACTCTTGCCTGGCAAGTGGTATACATTTGATCCGTTAATAAGGGCATACGGAATGCCCACTGCAAGCAGTAACGTGTGCGAACCGACAGAATGTCTGTTCAACCGAGGCTGGCTCATTCGAACGGTCGAGGGGGAGAACTTTTTTTTCGGTAAACCAATTGATGATCATCGGATTTTATCGATACCCCGAATGCTTGAAAACTTTGGAAATGTCGACTGCTTGCGAATTTGTCATTTTGTAGTACCTACCAACGCCGAGGCAACAATTCGGCTAGATGTAAATCAAAATGCATAATCAATTGCGCTCAAAAACGCAGCCCGGCTTCTACACGAAGACCGGGTTTTTTATGCAAAAACGCCCTGGCGCTCATGGGGGAGTTACGATACCCTAAAAGAACTATGGTTGTCACCACTATTCTTATTTTTCTTGGCATGCTACTGGCGCTTGTGCTAGTTCATGAGTGGGGGCATTTCATTATCGCAAAAAAGGCGGGGTGTAAAGTAGAGGAGTTCGGATTTGGGTTCCCACCAAAACTTTTTTCTAAAATGTGGAGAGGCACACTGTATTCTTTTAACCTACTTCCTCTAGGGGGCTTCGTAAAAATCGAAGGAGAAAACATGGACGAGGACAATCCAACTTCTACCAGCTTCGCGAGCAAGTCTGCCACGTGGCGTATCGCCATTTTATCTGCAGGAGTAATTATGAACCTTGTGCTCGCAGTGGTATTACTTGGAATTGAAAGTGGAATAGGCGCACCAACACTAGTCACACCAGAAAACAGAGGAACACTCACAAATATAATGACATATATTTTAGAAGTATCTCCGGATTCTCCCGCAGCACAAGCTGGTCTGCAATCATATGATCGAGTTGTGAAGTATGGCGACATCACTCAACCAAGTGTTTCGGATATTCAAAGCATTACAAGCAAACTCGCCGGCACAGAAGTACAAGTTGAGCTCGAACGCGCAGGAACGCACATGAACCTCACCGTAGTTCCTCGAGTAAGCCCGCCCGAAGGTCAAGGGGCACTTGGTATTTCGCTCGGAGAAACCGGGTTGCTCAAAACACCTTGGTACATGGCTCCCGTTGAAGGTGTAAAAAGGACTGCGCTTATTACAACAAGCATTGTGGACCAATTTGCTGGTCTTATTCAAAAAATCTTTCGACGAGAGGGAGTAGGACAGGCTCTCACGGGGCCAATAGGCATTGCAATATACACGAAAGAAGCTGCTTCTCTTGGGCTTTCGTATTTCCTAGAGTTTGCAGCAATGATCAGTATTAACCTCGCGATCATTAATATTTTGCCGCTTCCTGCATTAGATGGCGGGCGAATCCTCTTTGTTCTCATAGAAAAAGCCTTTGGAAGACGAGTACCCGGAAATATTGAATCGTACGTTCATACTGCAGGATTTGTTCTTTTAATCGGCCTCATGATTGCCATCACCTTTAAAGATGTTCACCGCTATTTTTAATCTATGAAATACTCTTCCTATTTTCTCAAAACGCATAAAGATGCGAAGGCGTTTGATTCCATCAACGCCACTCTCTTGCAAAAGGGTGGATTCATCGACCAGGTTATGTCTGGTGTGTACACCATGTTACCAATTGGGTTAAAAACACTCACGAATATAGAAACAATAGTTCGGGAAGAAATGAACAAGATTGCCTCAGAACTTTTAATGCCTGCTCTTTCTCCAACTGAGCTCTGGGAAACAACTGGTCGCACTGGCATCGACGTTCTTTTTGAAGCACGAGGGGCAAACGACGCGTCTCGAAAAAGAAATGATGGGCAATACATATTAAATTCAACACATGAAGAACTCATCACACCTCTTGCACAAAAAAATAGGCAGAGTTATAAGGATTTTCCTTTTGCCGTATATCAAATTCAAACAAAGTTTCGAAATGAAGAGCGAGCAAAATCAGGATTAATGCGCGGGAGAGAATTTCGTATGAAAGATATGTACAGCTTCCATACCAGCGAAGAAGATTTGCTGGCATTTTACGAAACTGCAAAACAAGCGTACATGAATATATTTTCGCGCTTGGGGATAGGGGAAGACACTAAAATAACCAAAGCATCTGGTGGCGACTTTACCACGGGCTTTTCTCATGAATTCCAAACAATGTGCGAATCCGGAGAAGATGTTATTTATATCAACGACGAAACAGGAGAGGCTTGGAATAAAGAGGTAGCGCCTTCTGAGGAAGGGTTTACGAAGCACAACGCATCAGAAGTTGGTAACATATTCCCCTTAAATACAAAGTTTTCAAAAGCATTTGATTACAGCTATACAGACGCATCAGGAAAAAAGCAATTAGTATTTATGGGTTCTTACGGAATCGGAACGTCGCGTCTCATGGGCGTTATCGTAGAGAAATTCCACGACGACAAAGGAATTATATGGCCAGAAAGCGTTGCGCCATTTACCGTGTATCTTGCGAGCTTAAACAGGGACGATAGTGCGACTGTAGCAACTGCAGACGCTGTATATGAAGAGTTAACTCGTGCTGGTATTGAAACACTGTATGACGATCGCGATACGGGTACTGGTGCGAAGTTCGCCGATGCCGACTTGCTCGGTATTCCATACAGAGTCGTAGTGTCTAAGAAAACTGGGGAGAATGTTGAAGTAGCATCCCGCAGGACAGGAGAGGCTAAAACGCAATCACTTGCAACGTTCATTCAAGAAATCCGCTAGCAGAGAAAAGCTATGGGATTTATAAATAACTTTCTTGGCAGGTTCTCCCAAGACATTGGAATCGACCTCGGTACTGCAAATACGTTAGTATATGTTCGAGGAAAAGGAATCGTAATTAACGAGCCCTCTGTTGTTGCGATTAACAAAAAAACCGGGGAGGTGTTAGCAATCGGAAAAGAAGCGCAACGCATGGTTGGGAAAACTCCTGCACACATCGTTGCTATTCGGCCACTTCGCGACGGAGTTATTTCAGATTTTGAAGTTACTGAACAAATGCTTTCGTACTTTATTCAAAAAGTTCACGAAGACGGTTTTCATGTACTTCCACGCCCACGAGTAGTTATTGGAATACCTTCTTCCGTAACTGAAGTGGAGCGGCGCGCCGTTGAAGAAGCCAGCTTGCGTGCCGGGGCGCGTGCTGTATTTCTCATTGAAGAATCTATGGCAACTGCTATTGGGTTGCGCCTACCCGTACATGAGGCAACGGGAAGTATTGTGGTAGATATCGGCGGAGGAACGTCTGAAATTTCAGTTATCTCGCTCGGGGGTATTGTAGTAAATCGAACATTGCGTATAGCAGGAGATGAGCTGAGCGAAAATATTGTCCATTATGCAAGAAATAATTTTAATATGTTAATCGGAGAACGCACCGCAGAAGAAATCAAAATCCGCATTGGTTCCGCTCATGAAAACGCTGAAACACTAGAAGCGCCGGTGAGGGGCAGGGACCTCGTAACAGGCTTGCCAAAAGAAGTTATTATGAGCGGCTCGCAGGCAAGAGAAGCAATGCAAAAATCTATCATCACAATAGTAGAGGCCGTAAAACAGTGCATTGAAGAAACTCCACCGGAACTATTGTCTGACATTATAGAACAAGGCATTTATCTCGCAGGGGGTGGAGCACTCTTAAAAGGGCTTGCAAATCTTATCACCGATGAAACCCAAATTCATTGCCATATAGCTGATGATCCACTCACCGCGGTAGTGCGAGGCACAGGTATTGTGCTTGAAGACATCGAAGCCGTACAAGAAGTGCTCTTGCCAAGTGTCCATGGGTCTGAGTTAAAATGACTAGCAGATGAAAAAGTATACTATTATTGCCATCACGTTCCTTGGGGTGCTTGTGCTCAGCTTAGGTTTTTTCGCAACTCCCGTAATGAAACATGCTCGCGGGCTTGCATGGGATACACTTACCATTGCCACTGCTCGTGTATTTGGAATCAAACGAATTAGTATCTCAGATGCTGACATCGACACAATTTATAAACTCACGAAAGACAACGTACGCCTTTCTGCGGAACTTACGGACTATAGGCGGCTCAAGGATCAGCTCGGCACCCCCGCGTTTGATTCACTAAGAAAAATCCCTGCAGCAATAGTGTCTAGGCCACTCGATACGCTTTCTTCAAAATATATTATTAACAAGGGAATATCCGATGGCGTTATGGAAGGGGCGCCCGTTGTAATAATGGGATCTGTACTTATCGGGTTCACGAAAGAACTGTCCGCGCATACAAGCGTAGTAGAAACTCTCTTTTCTCGAAATACTTCCGTTACAGTAGAAACAGTTTCCCGTGACGAAGAAACATCCACCGCAAGGGGCCTTCTGCAAAGTAAATTTCAGACATCACTTGAGATGAACACCATTCCTCGCGATGCTAATATTACAGTTGGGCAACAGGTGGTGACTTCCAATAAAGAAGTGATGATTCCATATGGCATGATTATTGGATCTATCGCGTCACTGGAAAAACCTGAAAACGCCGCGTATCAAAGTGCTGTAGTAGAAGTACCCTATAATATAGACTCACTCGATGCAGCAGTCGTACTCGTTGCACCATGAAAAAGACCCTTCTACTTTTTGGACTTCTTGCAATCGCCGGAATATCCCATATATTCTCGCAATATAATGTATATTCTCTATTCCAAATCATTTCAAGTATTCCGCTGTTTCTCGTTCTCTTACATCCTGCGCCTGCGTTGCTTATAGCATGCACGTTTATACTTTTTGAACTGTATTCCTCGTTACCACTTGGTAGTATGGTGCTGATGTTTGCCATTCCGTACATCGTTATATTCTTTTGGAAAAAGTTTCGGGTAGAACTTTCTTGGAAATTCTTTTTGGGGGTGTTGTTAATTATTATCTTGCAGAATATAGCTGTTTTTTGCATAGTAGCGTTGCGTAGCCCAGATGCAGCATTTCAAGTGTCTTGGATAATTACTAGCATACAAATTATAGTAACTTCTAGTATTACGTTTATTATCTCATTTGTTTATCACGAATACTCACAGCGGTTATGAATGATAATTATTCAGAATTTATCGACCATGCAATCCACAAGAAAGCAAAAAAAGAGCATCGTCGCTTTGGAATGCTCTATGTTATCCTCTTCTTCGCAATGGCGATTATTTTAAGTAGAGGTGCGTATCTTCAAGTTGTTCTTGGGAATGAATTTCGAGAAAAGGCAGAAAAAAATAGAATAGATAACGTGGTACTTGCTGCTCCGCGAGGAGTAATATACGACAAGCACCACACGCAACTTACAGAGAATATTTCGAGTACCGATTTGGTATTTAGCCCTAAAACACTGCCGACACACGAGAACGAAACGTATTTAATAGAGCGCCTTGCAGAGCTTATACCACAAATTCCCGCAAGCGAATTTCGGGAAGCGCTCGATAGGACAAGAAAAACTCAGCAAGATGTATTAGTCGCCAAAGCTATAGACCACGAAACGGTTTTGAAGCTAGAGCAAGCATCACCAGATATACCCGGCGCATCGCTCGTATCTTCATTGGTACGTAAATATCCGTATGGAGAATCTCTTGCACACGTGCTCGGGTATACCAGCCCGGTAAATGCAGTAGAAATTGAGTCAAATACAACCTTAATTGCAACAGATATTACCGGCAAGCAAGGAGTTGAAAAAAAGTACGACACTGCGCTTCGAGGTCAGCATGGATTTACCTATACCGAAGTCACCGCATCAGGAAAAGATAAAACAGATCTTGGGAAAAAACTTGCAACGGCTGGGCAGGATCTCACTTTAACTATCGATATCGAATTACAACAATTTATATACGGGCTATTTTCTGAGAGAGACGCTAAATCAAAGGCAAAAAATCTCGACCCCGTGCAAGGCTCGGCAATAGTCTTGCACCCCAAAACGGGCGCAATTCTAGCGCTGGTAAGCTACCCCTCGTTTAACCCCAATTTGTTCTCTCAGCCCTCCATGCGCATTCGTACTGCGGATGTTTTCAAAGACCCACTTAAGCCTCTCTTTAATCGAGCGGTCAACGGTACATACCCCGCAGGTTCAACCATAAAACCGTTTCTCGCGGCGGGAGCACTCGAAGAGGGTATAATTACAGAAAACACTACAATACGATCTACAGGAGCCATAAACGTAGGGCCGTATCGATTTGCAGATTGGAAGCCAGGCGGGCACGGAATTACAGATGCGAAAAAAGCATTAGCAGAATCCGTAAATACATTCTTCTATGTGGTAGCTGGCGGACATGGTGGGAACAAAGGCCTCGGAGTAGAAAAAGCAACTTCCTATCTTCGTGAATTTGGATGGGATGAAAAAACAGGTATCGATTTACCTTCAGAATCTGCGGGCTTTCTCCCGAGCCCCGAGTGGAAATTACAAGCTACGGGACAGCCATGGTATATCGGAGACACGTATCATCTCGGAATTGGGCAAGGAGACGCACTTGCAACGCCACTACAAATTGCAGTTGGCACAAGCGCAGTTGCAAATGGAGACGCCTGGTTTCAGCCTCATCTCGTTGACGGGCCCGCAAAAAAACACGAACTTTCAATCAGTAAAAATAATATTCGTATTGTTCAGGCAGGAATGCGCCAAGCAGTAACAGAAGGGTCCGCCAGGTCGCTAAGCGCACTGCCCCTTCCTATTGCGGGGAAAACGGGAACAGCACAAATAGGCGGCACAGATAAAACACATGCATGGTTTACCAGTTACGGGCCATATCAAAATCCAGACGCAGTTGTAACTGTCCTCCTTGAAAAGGGTGGGGCAGGAGACGTAGACGCTGTTCCTTTTGCACAAGAAATTTGGCAATGGCTCAGCGAACATGAAATGTCATCCCGGACTTGATCAGGGATCCACGTCGCCTGGTGCGCCTGTCAAAATCAAATGACAAAATGTTAATAAATATAACTTGACCTCCCCACTGGGTTGGGTACACTGGTTCAATTCACTAAAATTAACTTATGAAAGAACAATACATTACCAAAGAAGGCATGAGCGAATTGCAACAACACTTGCACACGCTCAAGACGGTTCGCCGTCGCGAAATAGCGGATGCTATTCATACTGCAAAAGAGCAAGGCGACTTGTCAGAAAACGCAGAATATTCAAGCGCAAAAGATGAACAAACTCGCGTAGAACAAGAAATTGCAGAGCTTGAAAGTACGCTTAAAAATGCGCAGATTATTGCAAAGAAAAAAACAGATATCATTGGTATCGGTAACCTCGTGCTCTTACATTGCAACGGAGAAGAAAAGGAATATCACGTAGTAGGTTCCAATGAAGCAAACCCCATGATTGGTAAAATCAGTAACGAATCCCCAATGGGGCAAGCATTACTCGGAGCAAAAGTTGGGCAAACAATCCACATTCCAGTGCCAGCGGGTACAAAGGAATGCACTATCAAAAAAATAAGCTAAGCGCATGCTTCAGGAGGAGGCGCTCGCAATCTTGCAAACTGGAGCCAATGTATTTTTAACGGGAGAGCCAGGCGCTGGGAAAACGCATACGAGTAGAGAGTACATTACGTATTGCAAAAAACACAACATAGACGTTGCCATTACCGCATCAACGGGCATTGCCGCTACTCACAGTGGAGGAATTACTATCCATTCATGGAGTGGAATCGGAATTAAAAATCAACTGTCCAAGTACGACATCGATGCAATAGCAACGCGTGAATATATTACAAAGAGAATCAATCGCGCCAAAGTGCTCATCATAGATGAAGTGTCCATGTTAAACGCCGGCATGCTCGATATGGTTAATGCGGTGTGCAAGGCAGTAAAAAATTCACCAGAACCCTTTGGCGGGCTCCAAACAATTTTTGTTGGAGACTTTTTTCAACTCCCACCAGTAAACCGCACGTCAGAGCAAACATTGTTTGCATTCGAAAGCCTCGCATGGCAACAAGCAAACCCTATACCATGTTATCTCACCGAGCAGCATCGGCAAGACGATACGCAATTTTTGGAACTGTTATCCGCTATACGGTCAAATACATTCGATGAAGTTCACTTAGAACAATTACAAGAAAGAAGAATTGTGGAATCCGCAGCTCCAGAAAATATTCCGAAACTTTTTTCTCACAATCTCGACGTAGACAGAGTAAACGCACACATACTACAAAAACTTCCCGGAGAATCAAAAAATTTCCGCATGCGCACAAGAGGCGGAAAATCATTAGTGGCTACGTTGCAAAAAGGCTGCCTCTCCCCAGAAACGCTTTCGCTCAAAATTGGCGCAGCAGTTATGTTTACCAAAAATAACCAGAAAGAACATTTTGTAAACGGAACACTCGGAGTAGTAGAAGCATTCAGCAAGCTCGATGGCCATCCTATTATTAAAATAAAAAATGGCAGAAAAATTGACGCAGAAGCAATGGATTGGAGTATAGAAGATAACGGCAGAGTGCTTGCCAGTGTCAGCCAACTTCCGCTCCGGCTTGCGTGGGCTATTACGGTACACAAAAGCCAAGGTATCAGCCTAGATGCAGCCGTAATGGACCTTAGCCAAGTGTTTGAATATGGGCAGGGGTATGTAGCCCTTTCTCGTGTAAAACGCCTCTCAGGGCTTCATATATTGGGGTGGAACCAGCGAGCATTTGAAGTACATCCGGAAGTATTAGAAAAAGACAAAGAATTCCGCGATTCGTCAGAAGTAGCGCAGAATATGTTTAAACAGATGCAAGGCGAAGAACTACAAAAAATGCACACTAATTTTGTGAAAGCGAGAGGAAGACGAAAGTAGAGAGTAGCGCCGCGTAATTTCTCCCCCTCGTATGAGGGGGAGCACCCAAGCCGTAAGGCTGGGGAGGGGGTTGGGGTGGGAGAATCGTCTATTTTAATTACGGCGAATCCGCCATAATTAAACACATCGAATTCGATGTGTTTAAACGGAATAACAAAAACGTTTAATCATCACCCAGCATTTGCCAAGATCGGTGGGTAACCCGAAAGGTAGCTACAGTATATCACGACCGTTCGTAAATCGTACGTATTCCTAATTGTAAATGGTATTCTTCAAAATACCTGCTAAGCTCTAAACATGACAACTCTAGAGGAATTAACCAAGAAGATTGTCCATTTCCGTAACGAACGCAATTGGAAGCAATTTCATAACCCCAAAGACTGTGCAATTTCCTTACAACTGGAAGCTTCAGAGGTTCTTGAGCATTTTCAATGGAAGAACTCACAAGAAATAAAAGATCATATTAAAAATAATAAAGGTGAGATCGGCGAAGAGCTTGTAGATGTTCTGTATTGGGTTCTATTAATGAGCCATGATCTACGAATAGACCTGTCAGATGCTTTTGATAAAAAGATGATGAAAAACGGCAAAAAATATCCCGTCCAAACAGCAAAGGGGAAGCATATGAAATATACTAAGCTTTAGATCTATGATTGTTTATTCTTCTACTAAAGCCGGTTTTTTGAGCGATGTGCTTGCCGGACAGGTCGAAAAACAAATTCTTACTTCTTTTGTTCGAGAGCTTGGGCATTCTACTGGAAAAAGCGAACTTGCATCCTGGAGAGGGTCGATGCCGTATATGAGTAACGTTGTTAATGATCCTTCCATTCCAGATGATGCGGGTATTGCAATTGAATATAAAATTCCAAGAACCTCAAAACGTATCGATTTTATTATTTCAGGTATTAATGAACAAAATAAAGGAGTAGCTGTGCTTATTGAGCTAAAGCAATGGTCGTCTGCAAAAATTACAGAATTAGATGGAATAGTGGAAACGTTTGTTGGTGGTAATGTTCGAGAAACAAGTCATCCATCATATCAAGTTTGGGCATATGCCGCGCTGTTAGAGGACTACAATAGTAATGTTCAGAGTAATAATATTTCAATTATTCCGTGTGCGTATTTGCATAACTACGAGCAAGATAGTGTCATAACAAATGATTTTTATAAAGAATATACAGACAAAGCGCCAGTTTTTTTGAAATCAGATGCACTCAAGCTTCAAAATTTTATTAAACAATTTGTAAAACATGGAGATAATCGCGACGTTTTATTTTTAATAGAGGATGGAAAAATTAAACCATCAAAAGCGCTTGCAGATAATTTAGCGTCGATGCTGGAAGGGAATAAAGAATTTATTTTAATCGATGAGCAAAAACTTGTATACGAAACAGCATTAAAGCTCGCAAAAGAATCAACGCCAACAAATAAAAATGTTTTAATAGTTGAAGGTGGGCCTGGAACCGGAAAATCTGTCGTTGCCATTAACTTGCTTACAGAACTTACAAAACGAGGAGGCGTTACGCAATATGTAACAAAAAATTCAGCACCACGAGAAGTTTATCAAGTTAAATTAACGGGAAAAATGACGAGGTCTAGAATTTCGAATTTATTTAGCTCATCCGGCTCGTTTCATAATATTGATTCGAATACCTTTGATTCGTTAATTGTCGATGAAGCGCATCGGTTGAACGAAAAATCGGGAATGTTTAGTAACTTAGGAGAAAATCAAATTAAAGAAATAATAGAAGCTGCAACATTTAGCGTATTTTTCATAGACGAAGACCAGCGCGTTACCTTGAAAGATATTGGAAGAAGTTCTTCTATTGAAGGTTGGGCGGAAAAACTTGGCGCAAATGTTTATACTATGGAATTAGCTTCTCAGTTTAGGTGTAATGGATCTGATGGATATTTAGCATGGCTTGATAACGCGTTGCAAATTCGAGAAACGGCGAATGATTCGTTGGAAGACATAGGATATGATTTTCAGGTTTTAAATACCCCAAAAGAAGTTCACGAAATAATTATTCAGAAAAATACGGACAACAAGTCTCGTATTGTAGCTGGGTATTGCTGGGATTGGGTAAGTAAGAAAAGTCCAGAGCTTCAAGATATAGTTATTGGCGAATATTCTGCTTCATGGAATTTGAATTCTCATGGGCAGGCATGGATAGTACATCCAGATTCCGTAAAAGAGGTTGGCTGTATACATACGTGCCAAGGTCTTGAGTTAGATTACGTAGGAGTAATTATTGGCCCAGATTTAATTGTTCGAAATGGAGAAATTATTACGGATACAACAAAGCGCGCGGCGACTGATCAGTCGCTTAAGGGTTTAAAGGCGAAAATGAAAGTTGATCCAGAAGGTGCGAAAATACTAGCCGATCGAATTATCAAGAATACATATAGAACACTTATGACACGCGGCATGAAAGGATGTTATATCTACTGCACAGACCCAGAAACGCAGGAGTACTTCCGCCAACACTTAGGTAAAGCACTCTCGATAGATTCTACTTTTACAGACGTCCCTACTGGTATTTCAATAAATATCGATAAAGATAATGTGTGAAAAAAGACGTTATTCCCCAAGACCATAAGGGTAAAGGACACAGAAAACGATTGAGAGAAAAATTTCTCCAATCGGGGCTTGGTGGTTTCTTGGACTATGAAATTATTGAACTACTACTAACCCTCGGCACCCCACGAAAAGATTGTAAACAGCCAGCCAAAGAGGCAATAAGTCGATTTAGGGGATTAGCGGGTGTCCTTGATGCAACAATTGAAGAGCTACAACAAATAACAGGTATAGGGCCGTCAAATGCCTTCGGCATTAAATTGTTTCAAGCTATTTCCGAGAGGTACTCAAAAGAGAAAATCCAACCAAAAACTTTGCTCGATTCCCCAAAAGTGGTTTTTGAATATCTTCGGGAAAAGATTGGCAGGGAGAAGAAAGAGAATTTTGTTGTACTGTGCCTTGATACTAGAAATAATCTCATAGTAAGCGATGTATCTATCGGCACCTTAAATGCAAGCCTCGTTCATCCACGAGAAGTTTTTAACCAAGCAATTCTTCAGCATGCCTCTCACGTGATAATCGCTCACAATCATCCGTCCGGCGATCCTGCACCATCAGACGAAGACATTCACACCACGAGACGACTCGTAGAGGCTGGAAAAATTCTAGGCATTTCCGTCGTTGACCATATCATCGTTACAAGTAATAACTATTTCAGTCTCAAGGATAGAAAATTAATATAAAATCCCATTGTTTTTCGTTTCTTTTCTGTATAGTATTGGTTAAATGAAGAAGAAAAAGAAATTATCAGAAATTCCTAAATATATAAACCTATGACTAGAAATGCGAAAAGACCTGAACTGCGTCAAGCCAATTTATCTTTCGTAGAAATGAAAGCAGCAATTCCAAAAATAGGAAGGGGAGCATGAAGGTGTCAGGTACTTTTATCTTCTAATTGTATTTCACACACCCACGTGATCTAATGCCGGGATGGCAGGAAATAAGCAAGCTGGGAGCGATGGAGAACTGGAAGTAGTCGCGCTTGTACTGTGTCCAAACTGTGGCAAAAAGTTAATGATTTTACCTCCAAATTATCCGCTATATGACGTGCAATGTACGGGATGTTCATTTCGCGCACAAGTAAAAACCAACCAGAGTAAGCCAAAAAGTGAAATATTCGGAGCTGGCTGGCAAATAATGGATAAAGTATTAAAGTCGGGTTTTCTAACTCCACCGCTCTTCGTGAACTTTAAGTGGAGTGACTCAACAGGACTTAATCAGGAAATACGATTTTATCCATTCATTCCAAAAATGAATTTAAAAAAATATCAACTACCTCCAACTGCAAAGTGAGCGAATTATTGGATGTTTAATTATATCGGTTTAAACCTTCTCCCACATTTCGTACTTTATAAAAAGAATTTTCTAGATTCCGGATCAAGCCCGGAATGACGGATTGAACCGCGCATATCGTCCGTGCTAAAATACCCTAATGACGCATTACATATGCCCAAAGTGTGGGGGAGTGTCCGAAGTTCCTAAGGTATGCGAGACGAAAGGATGTTCGCATAAGGACAAGCCATTGCAAGAATGCAATTGCACGGATAACGCCCACGAAGAAGTTCATGCTTCGTAGTTTAGAAATATTGCAGTAGAAAGCATATTGGCTCTCTTCAGCTTGACGAGAAGCTGTCTAAGGTATACAACAAAAGGCGGTTCGTTTTAGTAACCAACTTTTGTTCTCTAAACCTGTGAAGGGAGGCTACATGGCCGATCAAGAAAGAATCGATGCGTTAAAAAAGTCTTGGGATTTTAAACGGTGGATTGATAGCGGACACGATGTAGGAGTAACCCTGCTCGACCACCCATGCCCGAAATGCGGAGGTAAGGTTGTCTGTGGATATGCGGACATGGGAGCAACGGATATATACGACACGTTTGCCCACGCGTGCGTCAACCCAAACTGTACCTACGTAGAAACAAAAGAACTGTTCAGCTCATCGGATGATGGCCCGCGGCCAGAATGTCCGCTCTGCGCCAACACCCCCTAACCAAGAAAAGGGACAAGTACGAGCCGGTCATGGATGATCGGCTTTTTTATGCTAAAACTTCCATATGACTCATTATATTGCAAACTGGTACTTTCATCTTCCCCGTGCGTATCACAAAACATCCCAAGACCGCAACTGTCGTCGATTTTTCGCCCAGTAGTTGATAGGAGTTTACGTCCCGCAGTAGAATAAACTCATGGAGCTTACGTTTCGCACAAGAGTGTGGCTGTATCCGGGGCCAGCGGCTTAGCACTTTATTACGCTACCGAAAAAATATGCAAAAGAAATACGGAATATGTTCGGAGAATCCCCCCGAGGATGGGGGTCGTTTCCTGTTGATGTAACGATTGGATCTTCCACTTGGAAAACATCAATTTTTCCGGATAAAAAAAGTGGGTCCTACTTACTACCGCTTAAAAAAGAAGTACGGAAGAAGGAGGGGATAGTAGAGAATGAGCGAGTGGAAGTTTTTCTTACAGTACAGCCGTAGGATGGTGTATATTTACAGCATGAACATACCAAATTGGGCGAAGCTCCTTATTGCAGTTTGCGGCTCATTGCTTGCGGGTGGAATCGGTTCTGCGTTTACGGCTGCTGCAATTCCTACATGGTATGAAACAATCATAAAGCCTGACTTTTCGCCGCCCAATTGGATATTCGGCCCCGTGTGGACGACGCTGTACATCATGATGGGAGTTGCAGTTTTTCTTGTTTGGTCTTCTCCTGCAACAGACGCATCAGCTCGCAAGAATCGCAGCCTCGCACTTTCATTGTATTGCCTTCAGCTTATTCTCAATACGCTATGGTCGATTCAAGAATAATGGTGCCAGCGGAATCAATCAGCACCTTTGCTTGAGCGGGCAACGTGAACTAGACTGCAATTCCAACAGACACCGTAATGCTTAAAAGAATTTTATTACTCATAGGGTATAGTTTAACAAAAAATTATACTTATCATTGTACACCAAGTATTGTAAAGCAGATATTATGGTATCTGTAAAAGCCAAGGTGCATGCAAGAGAAAATGCCGTAGAACGTGTTGACGATACAACGTTTGTAGTGCATACCACCGAATCGGCAGCCAAAAAAAACTGCTGGAGATAGTACAATAAATAAGATACACTTTTATGTATGGCTGAAGAGAGACTGGAAGAAATGCGAAATATGCGACTTAAAAAGCGCGATGCGCTTATTGTTGCTGGCAAACCGCCATACCCATCGGAGGTTCGCCGGTCTATGCTGCTTATTGAAGTAGTTGCGAACTTTGAAGCACTTATACAAGACGCAGCAGCAATTGTATTACTAGGCAGAATACAGGCCATTCGGAAACATGGCGGTGTTGCGTTCGTAGATATCGTAGACCAAGGCGGAAAAATGCAGCTACAGTTTACTGAACAACTGTTGCAAGAAAAATTTGTGGATATTGAACTGCTTGATTCGGGTGACTTTATACAAGCAATTGGAACGCCTACCCACAGCAAGCGAGGAGAAAAAACAATTATGGTTTCAACGTGGACAGTTGCCAGTAAAGCGATACGCCCAATTCCGAGCACATGGTTTGGATTAAAAGATACGGAAACTCGTTCCAGAGAGCGGGAAGTGGACTTACTTGCAAACCCGAATACAAAAGAAGGGGTTAAAAAGAGAAGTGAAGTAATAAAGTTTATACGAAATTATTTAGACGATAAAGAATTTATGGAAGTAGAAACTCCCGTGTTACAGCCTATTGCTGGCGGAACACTGGCAGAGCCATTTTCTACCCATCATAACTCGTTAGATGCCGACTTGTTTTTACGCATTGCTCCCGAGCTGTACTTAAAACGATTACTTGTAGGAGGGTTTGAAAAAGTATTTGAAATAGGAAAAAACTTCCGCAATGAAGGGGTAGACAAATCCCATAACCCCGAATTTACCATGTTGGAATTTTACGAAGCTTATGCCGATTATGAAGATTTCATGGATATGGCAGAAGATATACTTTCATCTGCTGCAAAAAAGATTACGGGAAGCTTTGATGTTCCGTGGGGCAATGCAACAATTTCATTTGCTGCGCCTTTTGAAAGATTTTCATACGTAGAGCTCATTAAGGAACGCACAGGAATAAATGTACTTGAAGAAAAAAATCCAAAGGCATATTTACAAGTTTTTGCAGAGCGAAAGATTACACCCCCTAAAAATCAAACATACTCAAAACTTGTAGATGAACTCTACAAAGAAATCGTGCGCCCAACTCTCCAAAATCCAACTATTTTATATGACTACCCCGTTGAATTAGTTCCACTTGCAAAGAAAAAACTCTCAGACCCGGCCGTCGCAGAAATGTTTCAACTAGTGGTAGCAGGTATGGAAATAGTAAAAGCGTATACAGAATTAAACGACCCGGTTGAACAACGTGCAAGATTCGAAGAGCAACAAGCAGCTCGTGAAACAGGAGATGCAGAAGCACACGCCATAGATGAGGCATATATAAAGGCGATGGAATACGGCATGCCACCTGCAGCTGGGTTTGGCCTTGGCATAGATCGCCTGGTGATGTTGCTTACTAATACGCCACACTTGCGAGACACTATTTTATTTCCATTATTAAAATCAGAAAAATAAGTGCTCTATGATTGATATTGAATTGCTCCGAAATGAAAAAACTCGAAACTCTGCCGTTGAACTATTAGGGAAACGTGGCGTTGCATTATCTCAAATTGAATCTTTGCTCGCAAAAGACACCGTATGGAGAGATGCGACCCAAAAACTAGAGGAAGCTTTGTCTCAAAAAAGGCAAGCAAGTGAAAAAATCGCATTGGCATCTACAGAAGAAAAGAAAAGCCTGATAACTGCCATGCAAAAAAACGGGGAAGAAGAATCAAGGCTTAAAGAAACAGTTGAAAAAGCAACGCAAGAGCGTGAAGCGCTTTGGAAAAAGATTCCGAATATTCCGTTTCAAGATGTACAAGAAGGTGGAGAGGATAAAAGCGAAATTATTGCCGAAAGTGAAATAAAACCATCAGATTCCACAAAAACTCCGCAAGACTATATGGCGCTTATGGGAAATCGCATAGATATGGCCCGAGGCGCAAAAGTATCTGGTGCCCGGTTTACGTATCTGTCTGGAAACTTAGCTCGGTTGGAATTGGGTATTGCTTCATACGTTATGGATACGCTTATACAAAGTGGGTTCACTCAAGTTGCGCCACCCGTCCTTGTTCAATCAAAAGCCATGCAGGGTATGGGATACTTAGACCAAGCAAACGATGAAGTATATACGACACAAGATGATTTGTATTTAGTAGGCACCAGCGAGCAATCCTTAGGGGCTATGCATATGGACGAAATGCTTGCGCGTGAAATTCTCCCCCTTCGGTATGCTGCATACACGCCTTGCTTTAGAAGAGAAGCAGGGAGTCACGGAAAAGATGTAAAAGGAATTCTGCGCTTGCACCAGTTTAATAAAGTAGAGATGTTTAGCATTACAACCCCTGAACAATCGGAAGAAGAACACGAATTTTTACTGCAACAACAGCGCAAGATTATGGATGCGCTTGAATTACCGTATCGCGTAGTTCGCCTTGCTGCAGGCGACATCGGTTCTCCTTCTGCAAAAACGTACGACATAGAAACATGGATTCCGAGTGAACAAAAATATCGCGAAACTCACTCAACAAGCAACACAACAACGTATCAATCAAGAAGACTGAATATTAGATATAAAAATTCAGAAGGCGAAACACAAAAGGTCCACATGCTAAATGGCACCGCAGTTGCACTCTCTCGGCTACTAATTGCTATCATAGAAAATCATCAACAACCAGATGGCTCAGTGCAACTACCTGCGTGCCTTCACCCATACCTGCCCTTTACTGAGTTATGAATCGTGCACGGTGGGGGCAAGTGCAACAAAAAATACTAGAATGGTCATCGGTTGCTTTTCTTGCTGTTCTTATTATTTTCCCTCTCTGCATGCTAGGGTGGCTTCTCTTTTTTACTCAGACGTTCGCCGTTTCTGCGATAACCGTGGTAGATGCAAAACCGCACACACAAGAAAAGATTCGAACAATTACAGAACACAGCATGGGTCAAAATCTTCTTTTTATTCCTACCCAGCAGTTGGAGCAAAAAATTCTTCTTGACGTTCCGCAGGTGAGAGACGTACATATCGTTCGAAAATTGCCTGGAACAGTAAAAGTCATAGTGCAAGAAAAGCAACCTGCTATTCTTTTAGTTTCTGGTGGCTCCTACTTTTTTCTCGATACACAGGGCATTGCCTATGAACAAGCCCAGCTCGATGCGCTACCAGGAGTTGTTTTACCTATCGTTAAAAATTCCGATGTCAATGCTATGGTAACACTTGGCACCAATGCCGTTGAAACACAGTTCATCGACTTCATTCATGAAGCATTAGAAACACTGCCAGAAATTACGGGCGCACAAATTGCAGAAATGAGAATTCCTTCACTTGCCACAAAAGAAGTGCACTTTTTATTAGATAAAAATTGGAAAATACTTATGGATACCACGCGGAGCGCAAAAGATCAGATACGTATTCTGCAACTTTTACTTGCAGATACGATTACAAAAGAAGAACTCCAAACACTGGAATACATAGACCTTCGAATCCCAAACCGCGTGTATTATAAATAACGCTACCTCACCTCCATCTTCCGTACTATCACATCACCCTGATACCCAAACACTTCAGGAAACGATTTTCGCGATACTTCTTGCCAATTTATTGGCTCCTCAAATGCTGTTTCTGAAAATCCTGTTGTATCTACAACCCACACAACACCTTTATATGTTGCTATATCTTTCGAGCCCACAATATCCTGCTGAGTTAAAATGGGGCCTCCGCTAAAGTGCGACAGTTCACCTGTTTTGGAATATAAGCGAACATCATCTTCTCCGAAAAATTCCTCTGTTGCATAATGCAATACGGCAAAATATACAAACGGTGAGCTCACGAGTATTTGCTCTCCGTTTGTACGATGTGTGTATATATACTTTGTAGCTGCGTGAGAACCTATTTTATGTTCAATATCTAAATCGTTTCGATACTGCACAAGCGCAAGAAGCAGGCCAATTATAGTACAAGCAAAAAGAAGTCTTCGAATTATTGGTTTTTTAATAGCACTAAGCACGTGCGCAAGTAGAATAAAAATACATATCCCCGTGAATGCAAAAAATCTATCATTGTATAAACTTCTTCCGGCAAATGAAATAAAAATACTTATAAGAATAGGGATAGTACTCAAAAGAACCGTAAACCTAACTCCGTCGTTATTTCGGTATCGAATAATGCAATACAGAAAAAGGAGAATAGTTCCAGCCATTGGCAATAATGAAACCAATAGAACTAATCCATTATGAGGCACAATATCAACTGTTGGAACAAAAAAATGATAAAACGTATCGGGTATGGAAGTAATGGCGATAGGCGGAACCCAATAGTTATTTTGCACCTGTGTTATCTGCTGTAAAAATACCGGGAGCCATGGCAAAAAAAGAAAAAACGCAATACTGGTGGAAAGAATTCCACCCAAAAAAACTCTCGATTGGACCATTTCTCCGATGCGCCACTTTGTACTTCGCACGAGCACCCCAAGGGTAAAAATTACTTGAGCCGCTATGGTGAAAAATCCGTAATAGTGAGTATACGCAAGTGCCGCCGCACATACACCATAGAACGAAAACCATACAAATGACTTATCGCGTATTCCATGCAGCAATGCGTACGAAGAAAGAAGCGTAAAAACCATGCCTAGCGGATACATTCTTGCTTCCCATCCATACGAAATAGCCCAGGGGGATACAGCGAGCAACGCTGCTACATATATGCCGGTTCTTTTGGAGCGAAGTGCATAGGCCGAAAATACATATGCACTCAAAAGAGAAACTCCAGCACTTGCTACAGAAAATAACCGAATTGCAAGGAGAGAACTTCCAAAAACATACGCCCAACTTTTCAACAATATATAATATAACGGAGGATGCACATCTCTTCCGTCTCGAATAATCATTTCAAGAAATGGAAACTGAATGAGTCTCCAAGAAAAGGCTTCATCAAACCAAAGGCTTCTACTAGTTACATTGTATGATCGCAATGTAACGCCAATAATGACGATTCCAAGGAGAGTCCAAAAGATGCGAGTGCGTGACATAAATTTTTTTGTAGTATATCATAAGGAGTAGAGAAGAACACAAACACTTGTTATATGGCTTTTGACCCCAGAACTATCGCACTTATCACCCAACGCCTCGAAGACGCTGAGCGCAATATTCAATATGTTCGCCAAGCACTTACCGACGGAGGAGACGAATTACATGTAGGCGATTTATCAACCGATACAGATACCGCTCCTGTAATAGAAGGCGAAAGAGTCATTGAAGGAGTATTTGATGGGCAAAATATGCAAGGAAACGATGGTGAAGAATATCCCGTTCCGCCAAACTACGCATCTAAATCTAAATTAGTTGAAGGAGATGTGTTGAAGCTCACCATAAACTTGGGCGGTGCTCTTATGTACAAGCAAATAAATCCTATAGACCGCAAACGCGTTGTAGGAACGCTCATAGTAGATGAAATGGGAAATTTTGGAGTTAAAACACCAGAAAAAACATACAAAATACTGCTTGCGAGCGTAACCTTTTACAAGGTGCAAGAAGGAGACGAAGTTACCATACTCCTTCCAGAACATGGAGAAGGTGAGTGGGGCGCAGTTGAGCACGTTATCCATCATTAAAAACCCCATGCTATCTTCTCTTGTTGATACAATCATCAGTATTGTACCCGTACAGCATCAAAAAACTGCGAAACAATTTATTAAATTTGGAATAACAGGCACAATCGGCGCTGTTGTGGATTTTAGCACGTTCGCATTGCTTCGAGACGTACTAGGCTGGGACACTACGTATACTATTTGGGGTCTAGAAATTATTGCAGCAAATAACGTGAGTGTATTTTTAGCAATTTGTAGCAACTTCATCATCAATAGAACGTGGACATTTCACGATACAGTAGGAAGCGCAACTCGCCAGGGAACAGGGTACCTTATTCTCAATATCTTTACTTGGGCACTGAACCAAATTCTTGTTGGATTATTTTACAAATGGCCACTTTTTATCATTCTTTTTGCAGACCAAAGGGCGTATTTCGCAAAAGCAGTTGCAATTATATTTATTCTCTTTATCAACTTTTTTGGAAGCAAGTTGTTTATATTTCGGCACGCGAAAAGCTGAATAAAGTGTTAGAGAGCGTTCCCCTCTCCCAAATTTGGGAGAGGGCTCCTCGCCAGCAGGCGGGAGGGTGAGGGCTGGTCGTTGTGTTGTGGTCTGCCCTCATCCGTCATTCGCTTCGCTCATGTCACCTTCTCCCCAATTGGGGAGAAGGGAACTGCAACCACTACTCCGCCTAGCATCATTTAAAAACTTCCTATACCTTTTATACATGCCAGCGCTTTACCGACAATATCGCCCCGTAACTTTTGCTGAAATTATCGGGCAAAACCACATAACATATATCCTTGGGCAAGCAATTCTCAACGATAAAGTTGCTCACGCATACCTTTTTCAAGGCCCACGAGGCACAGGGAAAACTACTACGGCTCGCGTGTTTGCAAAAAGACTCAACTGCAACGCTTCACAAA
>JAQBWN010000037.1 GCA_027624555.1 bacterium
TTCTTTATTCGCTGCCAATCAAGAGTTCTAAACGCGTTCAACACGGGGAGCCCTGTAGTAGAGAATTGATCAATTCACACTACAGGGCTTACTCATGTAGTGAATCCTGAACCGTCGTCCTGAACCGTGCTTGGCTCTGGTTCGGGAATCTACTACGTGAGAGCTAAACGCTTCATAGGCTCCCTAGCATGAAAGTACCTGACACCTTCATGTGCCCCGTATGGTGATACTCATATTCATTTGGTTGAAAAAGGAGGGGAGCAATACGATGAGATATTATCATTTAGGGATTATTTGCGCGATAACATATTGGTGTGTTATTATTTATATCTGAATATGATTAGAAAGATATGGGTTGGAATTGTTCTAGTAGCGATAGCATTATTTCTGATATTTTATTATCTGGGTTTTGTAAAAACAATTAGAGATAATAATAGCTATCAGCGTCAGTCTAATGGCAAGGGTGTTGTAGGTAGTGAACGATTCGGTTTTGAGTTTGAGTACCCAGCTGATTGGGGAATGGTTGATTTTGTGTTAAGCGAGGGTAGCGCAAGGGCTGATAATTCAGGAGTAACAGGTACATATTTTATGGGGAGATTTAATAATAACGAGTTGTGTCAGTTTAGAGGGGTGTCACCTGATTTTTCAGCTCCAATGGGTGGCAATGCAGTTCTAAGTGGGGGTTGGATAAAGGATGGTAATAACTATCTTTCAATATGGCCAATAAACTACGAAGGAGATAGGAGGATAGATTATAAAGAGATAAGCGAAACGCAAGATGGTAGAGAAGCTGTTGTGGTGGCGCCAAGTGCTAGTGAAAGACGAAGGGAAGAGCCTCCTGTTGCAGCTCACTATGTGGTGTATATTAATCTTCCGGGGCCAGAGGTTTGGGGGATTGGAATTGGTTGTTTTGCTGATGGAAGTAATGAATTAAATCCAGATACTCTTAATGATATGGAGGGTATAGTAAATTCTTTTAGGCGTTTGGATAAATAGTTTTTGTTGCTAGGTGTATTTTAATGTGCAAGATTAAAGGTGTCCCCAGTAGTAGATCCTGTTGGCTCACTACGGGGCGTCGCAGGTACTTTTACTCCACGGTTCGGTTTTTTAAATATGGACATGCGACCGTTTGCGCGGTTGAGGACGTGGTATACCATATCTCCAATATCGGTACGAGGAGCTCGACCCATTAAAATATCATAGCATAAATGTACCTGACACCTTTAATCTTTCTGACACCTTTAATCTTTACTGCGGGGATCCCAACGAAGAACAAAGCTGAGCTGCTATACAAGACTCCGTATTACACAACAGTATTCTAAATGATGCAATGGTATATGTTATTGACCGCTGACAAAATATAAACTACCATACATAGGTTAACTCGCTTCGAAGGCGGGTTTTTTTATACACACGTTTTTAATAGCCAAGTTTTTATCAATTAGATATTATGACCACAACGAAAAAAAGCCTATTGCACCATGTGCGGGATATTGAAATGGAAGCAGCAAAAATGGTTTCTGATACGCAAGAAAGCGGTATGAAAGAAATGAATGTATTGCAAGAAAATACAAAAGAGTCACGCGACGCTATTTTGCAGAAGGCGCAAAAAACTTCTTCTGCTATTATTCAAGAACATAAGCAGCGAGCGCAGGTAGTTTCTCAGCAAATACTTGAGCAAAGCCGTTCAATTGCATCGCAGATTCATAAAACTGCCGAAAAGAATCGGTCAGCAACGCTAGAAAAAGCAAAAACTTTTTTTAATGAGCAGTTTGGTGCGAATATATAGCACGGTATGATATCTGAAATGCAAAAAATTGTGATAGCGGTGCCTCGATTACAGCGAGAAGCTGTTTTGCAATTTTTGCAAGAAGAAGAGGTTCTGCAGTTAATGGACATTGAAGAGGTTTCCGAAGAAAGCGAAGCCGAGGCGACTGAAACATTGTTTCATCTGGCACAAATACAATTTGCTCTCGATTTTATTACAAAAATTAAGCGAGAAATAGGTAAAAAGGATGCATGGAGTTTGCAAAAAATGTTTGCACCCAAAGCAACCGCAACGTTGCCAACACTTGAGGAAGTTGCAGAGCGAATAGACATACCGTTGTTGATACAAAAAGTTCAGACTATAAATGATACTTTAACAACACTAGATGCGCGCATTAGTGAGACACAAGCAACAATACAAGCGCTTGAACCATGGAAAACTCTTGCGCTGTATAGGGATACAGAAACAACTCTTTTGCAACATCCGATTCATCATTTACTTATAATAACGGCAAACAACGAGCAAGTGATTGCGGAAAAATTGCTTGCAGTGCCAACCGCAGTTTGGCAGGTAGTGCATCGTATTGAACGCAAGAAAAACATTACGGTGTATGGCGAACTTATAGCGCACAGCGATGATGCGGCGTTGCTTGAAACATTTGAACAAGCGGTGAACGCAACGGTAGTTACGCTCCCTATGGAAAAAGAATTTTCTGTTGAAGAAAAACATCGCGCATTAGAACAAGAGTTGCATGTAGTAAAAAAAGAGCGGGCAATTACACTTACAAAAGCTACAGAATATATTTCACAAGAACAAGATATATGGTTTACGTACGATGCATTGCTTCATAGGTTAGAACGCGAGCGTGCAGTAGAAACCATGAGGAATTCACCGTATACCACATTACTCACGGGGTGGATGCCAGTAATGTGGACAAAGAAGTTTTCTGAACATTTAAAAAAACAGTTTCCGGAAGCTGCTATGGAAATAGGCGATGTGAAAGAACACGATAAAGCTCCCGTACTATTTAAAAACAGCGCACTGGTGAGACCGTTTGAGGCTGTAACAGATTTATACGGAAAACCTGCATACCATGAATTAGACCCAACGGGGCCACTTGCGCTTTTTTTCTTAATTTCATTTGGGCTTGCTCTAACTGATGCCGGATATGGAATTGTTATTATGATTATTACATATTTAGCAGATAGATTTTTGCGCTTGAAGCGCGATATGCGCAACATGGTCCGATTACTTTTTATGGGAGGAGCTATAACGGTTGTTTTAGGAGCAGTTACTGGTGGATGGTTTAGTATTGATTTGATTGCGCTACCCGAAGGAGCAATTAAAAACTTGTTGCTTGGGGTAAAGTTGATTGATCCGCTAAAACAACCAATTTTATTACTTGGAATTATTTTTGGATTTGGAATAGTGCAACTTATGTATGCGTGGGTGGTGAGGGGTATGCATAATTGGAAAAAAGGTGAGAAGAGCGTTGCGATAATGGACGATTTTTCCTGGACGGTACTAATACTAACAATAATTTTGTATCTCGCATCTTCAAAGGGCTATCTTGCTCCTGCATATATGGTATTTTTTAAATGGCTGATGTATGCCGCGCTTGTGTTTATTGTTGCAACGCAAGGTAGGGCAAGTAAAAATATTTTCT
>JAQBWN010000016.1 GCA_027624555.1 bacterium
CCCCTTTTCAAGGGGAGGGTGGGTGGGGTGGGAGAACCGAAGATACACCCCATAGCCCAACCCCACCGCCATCATTAAAAATGGAATTTGAATTTGGCCTATCAAAAACGGTATGCCAAATAAAACTATAAGAGCTATTATTGCCCGCTTCTCCATTTTATGCCTGCGAAACAATATATCTACGGCGAGCATTTGCCACGGGAACCATGCAACTGCCAGAAAGATATTCAAATGAGTTAGATGTTGCCAAATAAATTGTGACAATGCAAATGATAGTGCAACAACTAACGATGCTTCTTTTGATAACTTAAAACGACGAGCAAACAAAAACATTCCAATAGAGCTGGCGCATACGTGAACTATGAGTGCAAGTGGTAACTCGAGCCAAATCGGCAAAAATCGCAATATAAATAACACGGGATAAAAAAATCCAATTTGCGCAGAAGCTATGACAGGAAACCCAAACGAAACCGCAGGATTCCATGCCGGGATATTGCCCCGTACTTGCTGGTCATGGAAAAAGGTTTCGAGAGGAATAAATACATCCCGCATGTCTCCCGTTGCAGGAAAATAGCCAAACAAGAGGGGGGTTAGTGGCAGAAGGACTGCAATACAGAGAAATGCGAGTATTTTTTTCATCTCATCCGAAGAATCGCAATTTCCATACAAGGAGCAAGGCTTCGCGGACAATAGCTTTACTCATTTTGGACTGCCCCTCGCGACGCTCAGTAAAAATAATCGGTACCTCAAGAATCCTTTTTTTCATTTTCCATGCGCGGTAATTCATTGCAATTTGAAATCCATACCCATCTGCATCAACTGAAGAAATATTCATGCTTTGGAGAGTCTCTCCACGCCACGCTTTAAAGCCGCCAGTCACATCTTTGTATGGCATTCCTGTTACAAGATTGGCATACACGTTACCAAATATACTTATCAGCAGTCTACGAAGTGGCCAATTAATAATACTAATGCCATGGGAATACCGGGAGCCGATTACGAGATCTGCATCTTGGAGTGCGTGCAGTAATTTTGGAACGTCACCTGGGTCATGAGAAAAGTCTGCGTCCATTTGAACGATACTATCTGCTCCCATCGACAAGCTCAGGGTAAACCCGTGAATGTACGCAGGGCCTAGGCCGTTTTTTTTATCTCGAACCGAAAGATGAAGTGCAGGAAATTCTGGTTGAAGCTTTTTAATAATATCTGCTGTACCGTCTGGCGAATTGTCATCGACAATAAGCACAGAGAGATTATTGATACGGAGAGCAAATAAGTCTCGTACCATGCGCTCAATATTTCCTTTTTCGTTATACGTTGGAATAACTACCCAGGGTGATTTCATAGTATGGGTGTAGTATGCACTATATCCCTCAGCACTGTCATCACTTCATCTACTGAGATAACGGCAACACAACTTTTTGTAGATTGATTCCCCGGATTTGACCAAGTGGTATACCCCTGATTGCGCCACTCGACTGGAGTTAGATTTATTTGTGTTGAGCCTTCTTTTAAGAACCCAAGAACGGGCCCAGTTGGTCCCAGTAACGTGCGATGAAGCCTTTTTTCGTCATGAATATATGTATTCAAGAAGTGGGCGGGCGCTGCGCGGTAGTTTGGCTGGTCACACATAAGCGTAATAGTTGGGAGTCCTACGGCGGCAGCGAAATGCATTGGGCCAGACAATACGCCAATTGCAGCGTCACATATCGTAAGAGTGGCGATATTTTCTCGAAGCGTAATTGGCCTGCCCTCATATTCATGCAAAAATTTCGCTCCAAACCAAATAGGGGGGCAACCATATGCTTTTTCAATTGCTTTTTCTAACACGGGAAGTTTTGCCGGATCCCAACCGCGAGTTGTTCTCCCTTCGATACTTTCGAGGAGAACAATGCGTGGATGGGGAAAGTTGCTCATAACAGATGCTGCAACTTTTTCGTCATTCTCTGTAAAATATAATCTATAATTTGTATATGTTTCATCTGGCATACCCATATACGTATATAAACGCTCGAGAGGATTTTCGTCTTGTTGTAACCCTATATCTAGTTCAAATACATCGTCATATGATTTTGATGCCTTTTGATTATTATAATATTCTTCACTCCATGTGGGGAATGGGATACCTTCTTCGATGCAAATAGAACCATCGAGTGCAGTTTTTGTACTATGAAAATGAACAAGTTGGTCTATGTGCGGGTTTGTCATCATGAGTGAAATACAAAAGCCACCCTGATTACGCATACCCCATCTACCCTTTTTATCTTTTAAGCCCCATGCTGTTACAAGCGTAATATGGCTGTCGGGATATTTTTTCTTGATGGTTTCTAAAATTGGCGGGACGAAAAATACTAAATCTCCCATATTTCCGACATGTCGAACCAAAAAGCGTTTCATAGAGAATGTTTATAAACTAAAAATTCAGAAACAAGAGCTTCAATTCTAACTTCGGTACGCTCATACGTATATTGCATTAAGCGTTCCCTTGCGGTTGCTACAACTTCATTATAGTACGAAGAATCTTCTAAGAGCTGCTTGCCTTGTAATACGAGCTGTTCAATCGTTGTTTCCCGTTCTGCGTGAAGTTTGGGGAACAAATCATCTTGAGCGTCAGAGTTTGCGCCAAGACTAGGAACACCCACCGCAGCACAATCTGCCTGCACGCGTCCTCTTGTTTGCGTATAATCGGTATTTATCACAAGTGCAGTTCTTGCAAGCATTGTAAGATGTTCTTGCCATGGTTGAAAGGGAATAATATCGAATACTGACCCTTGTAAATTGGTTACATCTACCTCCATTCCTGGAATTTCTGCCATTTGAATGCGATACGCAGGAAATAGTTTTTGCAATTGAACAGCCGCTAGCTGACCCTTTGTGATAGCATCGCGCCCTGTTACGCCGGCAACAAAAATGATATTACTTTTTTTCTCTCGAGGTCGAAATTTGCTGGATGCATAGGGAACAGGATACGGCTGTGGAATATACCGAACAGGTGTCGTGCTCATATTTACCCATATTGGTAACGTTCTTTTTACAATTGTTAAAAAAACATCACATTGATCCATAAATTGCTTTAGTTCAAGAATATGTTCTTGTTTTTGGTCCCAATACTCTCGTAATATCCCATACGGCTGCGTAGGTACTCCTAATATTGTACAAGACGGATACTCTGCACGTAGTTTTTTTAAGAAGCGAACCATCTCGTGCCCATCACTTATTTGATACACAACAAGAAGCACATCAAAAGCTTTTAGATATGACAAGTCGTATGTAAGCGGCCACGAACCCAAAAGCCTTTTTTGTATTTTGCGATATAGTCGACGGAATATATTCACATGATTTCCAACAATAAGCGAAGTCAGCGGAATATGTTCACCAGCAAGTGCTGACACATAGCACCCAAAGCTTGTAGGGTCTATTTCATGTACGGGGTCGCAAACGTAGTTTGGGCGCTCGGCTGTATGCGTCCAGATTTTTTTTGTTTTACTAGAATATTCGATTACAGCAAATTTCATAGAGGAGATATTTTTTGAAATTTCTTACGAAATATATCAGTAAGCTGGTGCATTTCTTCAATATGCCACATATGTGCTAGCCCCAAATAGAGTAGCGAGCCCGCAAGCAAAGACACGGCCATTTGAACAAAGCTCGGTAACTGCAACTGCATAATCCCCCAAATAAGAAACGATGAAAACACAGAAAGAACTATAATTTTTATATATGCTGTGTGGACAAAAATAGTATGTAATAGCGGAATAAACTTTTTCAAATACAGATAATATAGCAACGCAGAAGATAGTGGTATAAGAGAAGATGCAAGAGCAAGTCCGGCAAAATCCATATACGGAACAAGTGCGATAAAAAGGATAATAGCAACAATTTGAGATGCCACTGTTATTACAACGGCCGCCTTTGTTTTTTGGAGAGCAAGAACCGCATGTCCAAAAATGGAGCTAATTCCATTGGTTGTAAGGCCAAGCACTAAGTAGAGTAGAGCGATGCTCGTAAACACCGCGTCTTGCGATGAAAATGAACCTCTTTGGTAAATAAAAGATACGATATCTTGCCGAAGAAGTGCTACGGCAAGAATTATAGGTAGCGTGAAAAAAACAACAAGACGCATGGAATTTCCAATCGTTGAGCGCATGCCAGTAGTATCTTGGAGGCTCGCCTTTTCAGATAATAGTGGGTAAATAACAAGCGTGATTGAATTCAAAAATATAATTGTAATAAGTTGAGTTATTTTTTCTGCATACTTGAGCGCAGACAGGCTACCCTCCTCTAATGTTGAAACAAGAATCCGATAGACAACGCCAGCAGCTTGCGTCACAAGAATAGAAAACACAAACGGGTAGACTAGACGAACTACGTTTCGCAGTGCAGGATCTTTTACATCAATAAAAAAGCGATAACGCATTCCATACCGCATCAACACCCAAATAATAATTGCAAGTTGCGCAAGCGAGCCTACGACAATTCCAATAGCCAGCGCATAAATACCGGCGCTCTCGACAAGGAATGCTATACAGACAATTGAAATAACTGGCTGAACAAGCCGTAAGAATGCCGGGGCTGCAAATTCCTTAAAAGAATGCAACATAGAGGTTGCAAACTCAAGGAGGAACAAAAATAAAAAAGAAGGAAGCAATACTCTAAGGAGTGAGACGGTGAGCGTATATGTATCTCCGGAAAAACTGGGCGCAATTGCATGAATAAACGCGCCAGCGAATACCCACGCGAAAGCAATAAGTACAACATATGCACACGCCATAATATTTACGATATTTAAGCCAAGCCTCCACGCCTCATCGCGCCTGCCACGAGCAAGGCGATCTACAAAAAGTGGAATAAACACTGCTGTAACAGACCCTCCCATGAGTAGCTTACCCAAAAGTTCTGAAGTAGATTGAGCCATAAAAAATGCATCCGTAGATGCTCCAGCTCCAAAGTAGTATGCAACAATAAGTTGCAAGAAAAAGCCAAACACTGCTCCCAGCGCAGCAGTTATTCCAATAATACCTGAATTTTTATATACCGATGCCATACGCAAATGTTCTCGCAGTGATATTCATAAAATCGAGAAGAAATATAGCAAGCAAAAGAACAAGGAGTGTTTGAACAAACATATCCCGCAGTCCAAGAAAACGCTGCATAGAATCAAACGACAATGATGCAAACCATGCGATACAACCTACTACCAAGATAATAGCTTTGTAGTGATGTATTGGGCTTGGGATGAACGTAATATAAAAACTCACAACAAACAGAAACGCTACCGCACTGTCGAGTTGTGTAACTACCAGCTTTCGTGTCGCAAGCCTATATATCCATATACATATGCCAACTACAGCAAAAAGTGCGCCAGAAATACCCACATATCCGCCCCCTCCATGAGATACACTAATTTGATTTGGATCAATCAAGGCGTCGCGAACAGAGAGAATACCTTCTGCTGTTCCATTAGTTATAAAATAGAGCGGCAACCATGTTGAACATACAAAGACAAACGCGCCAAACGTCGCTGCTATAGTTGTTCGTCCAGATATTCTCAGTACTGCCCAAAAAGCAACGATAAGAATAGCGACAGCAGGAAAAAACGAAGGGTATGTTTTGAGTGAAGGCGCTGCATACAATAGAGCAATATATAATAATAGGAGAATCGAGGTCATATTTCTTGCTTGTTGAACCAAATTCCACATCACTAGTACAAGCCCAGCGCACACAAGAATACCGCCAAGCTGCTGAACAAATGGTGGCCAGATATTTTCATACACAGTATACCCAATTGCATAATCTTGTTTTTCTCCATCAATAGTGAATAAAATAGTCTGCTGAGAAAATGTTTCATCGAATTGGCGTTTTTGCAGCGCAATCAGACCGTGCGCGTCTGGCAATGCCGAAATGCGAAGCGTAATGTCTTCATTCTTGTTACTTGGCACATCGAGACGCACAAACGAAGGCCCGCTATTATTAATAAGAGAGACGGGAATATCCGCAGTTGCTATTTGGTCTGCTCCCGCAAAGAGAGAAATAGTAATAACCGCCTGCGATGTTTTAGCGTTTGCGTTCACCGGTACAAGGTATGCTCCAATTTTTGATATTGTTTGCCCTCTCGTTTGAAACGTTTGCTCGTATACTTCCTCTGACCGTATTGTTTGAAGTAATCCAGCGCCCTCACCGGGAGTGAGGTTAATGAATTGCCGATCAGTATGAACAAAAAAAACCAAGCCGCCCAACAGTATACAAATCGCGCCGGCACTATATCGCAGTAATTGCATCTTATTCATATGTCGCATAATACGTTGCGCCAATAACACTAATAAAGGCAAGTCCTAGTAGGAAGGGTACGACGCTCGCAGAAAACGTTGCTGGCTGGAAGTACCTCGCTAATGCAATATAACCACAAGATAAAAGTGCTGCCCACCATATAATAAAAAATACTTTTCGCATATATTTAGATAATTCGTTCTCTGGTAAGCACACTTTTTACGTAGGCTTTTGTATCTAACATAGAGGGCATATCAAACTCTACACTAGCACGAATGTCCTGAATTCTCCATTGAGGCATACCCTGTGCACTTTTGGTAAAAATCATCACATCAACAGAGCGGTCTGTATCCGCAAGTGCCGTTGAAAGTGGTATTAGTATCTGTTTTGTTTGTATCCCTTCGGAGTCAATTCCTTTTCGATACAACGGATATTTTATATAGCTTAGCCAAAATGCGTTATCACGCACACCTATATCAATAGATTCTGCGTTACCTGGCTCAAACCCAATAGTAAACTTTACTTGCTTTGCTAATACTGGTTCTTCTAAAAATAGATCAGTATGTGCCATGTCTTCTAGTATAACAGTTGACGCCTCTTGCTTTGGGTACTCAATACCATGAATTGTTTCTAGTGCGCCAAGATCCCGTTCTCCGCTACTACTCAACGAGAATGCAAAAAGTACACAAGGTATTGCTACAGAAAGTATAAAAATCGTAATTCCATCGCGCATGTGTACAGAATACTTCATAGCGTACGCGATGATTTTTTTAAAGAACGCAGTAGCGCCGTATCCTGTTCATTAATTTCACCAAGTATCCAGAGCACTGCGATATATATCACCCCAAGTACAGCATATTGAATAGGCAACATGAGGGAACTTGCTTTCCAGAAATATGTAGGAAGCACCATAATGCTTGTCGCAATTAATATATGAATAGTGCTCTTGATGGGATACGGAATTTGAAATGTTCTAAATGTATATATTGCAAGTGCAGTAAGCCCTATAAGTGCTGCAATTGTTGTTTGCCATGCAGCACCACGCAATTCATATTGTGGAATTAGGAAATATCCGAGTATTGCGCTGATACCAATCATGAGACCTGTTATATAGAGTGCAATTTTGGGTTTGCCTGCACCAGCAACGATATTCGCAAGCAACAAATAAAACGACAGCGCACCTAACCCTACTATAAGAATAGTAAATATTGGTGCGGCACTTTCGTACCCAACTCTGTAAAAAAAAGTTACGAAACCTTTACTTGTAGCTGATGCCAATACAACAGTTGGAACAATTAATGCAATTAAATATCGAAGTGCGTCTCGTATAAAAATTGCAGCACTATCGTGTGATGCTCCGGGACGAGTTAATGCGGAAACGCTTGGCAACAATACAAACGCCATTCCTTGCAAAAGCATATATGGAATTCTTGAAAGATTCACAGCAGCATTATAATCTCCGGCAAGCGCATCGTCCTTTAAAATTGCTTTCACCATAAACAAATCTTGACTCATTAAAATTTGCAATCCAAGCAAAATAACGGCATACGTTCCCGCAAAGGCAAAGAAAGATTTTAGTGGAATTGTGTATGGTTTGGTGCCTCCAATATTTCGTGTTATATACCAACCAAGAAACGCAGCAATAATTCCTCCTACCGCAAAGCTTGAAAGCGCTCCATACAAACGAAATAGATAGATGAGCGATACCGCGCCAAGCACTTTGGCAATTGCATACGAGCTCGTGAGTAATGCTTGCTTATTAAACCGATGCATTCCACTTAAAAATTGGACAAAGATAGGGTATAGACCCTGAAGGAAAATAACTCCTGCAATAAAAATAAAATACTTTGTAAGTGAATTATCATGCAATAAGGAAGAAGCGATTGGAGACAGTAGCACCACAATAAGCGAAATACAAAGACCCACACCAATTTGGATTTTCAGTGCTTGCGCTAAAATACTTCGAGCATACTGAGTGTTTTGGGCAACAAATTTTGAAACAGCACTTGGAACGCCGAGTGTCAAGATAATTCCAAAAATAGTTTGAAAAGAAAGAACCACGCCAAAAATACCGTATTCCGCTTTTCCAAGCATTCTGCCTATAAGGGGATGGATAATGAACCCAAGAAAAAGTACTATGGCCTGTGCGACAGTTAATGCTATTGCTCCTGTGAATTTTGATTGTTTCATATGCCCAACGCTATAAGGTCTATTGGGATATTTTTTTCTTCCTCATTATAGAGAGAAAATGATATAAAGCCCTTGTCATTAATCTGTACTAAATCCCTTGGTAATTCAACTGTGATGTGCTTTTGGTAGGGAAGGTCTATAAATGTTCCGGAAGGCGTGCGGAGTGATAATCCTTGCATCGGCTTTGTCAGCCACAGCATAAACGTAAGAGGCGTTTCTAGGTTTCCTGCATTCTCTGGATCCCACAGCACACGAACATAATCTCCGACGTTGAATGAGAGAGGGATAATCGGCGACGATACATCACGATACGTCATAGTCCCTTGAATTTTTGGTTCGGACAATCTCGGGCTTCTAATGCTAGCTTGTAAATATTCATAGGCATCTAACTCGTCACCAATATCATTTGCAAGCGTTGAGGGGCGAAAGAGGAAATTGCACTCCTCGCTCATACATGACTTTTGAGCATCATCTATTTCAAAAAGAGTAGTATCATTTGCAGTTGCAACTTCTTGCAGGGCAGCATTATGTGCAAATGCCCCATACGAAGCACCCGCAATTCCTGTGACATATTTGATGTTATTTTTTGCAAAAAGGGAAGAAATTTCAGGAAGGCTCCCAAGTTCCACTATTTTTTCATAGTCTAACTGGCGCAAATACAAATTATTTCGTAGGGGTGACTGGCTTGATTCTGTCATTTGACGTTCGAGATCTGCACCTATTCTAGTGAACATGGGAATATTTGCCAGCACCAGCCATGAAGCAGACTTACGACTATAATCGTCAATGAGAATGCCGCCTTTTTCTTTCTCTTGTAACAACTCAATAAGTCCAAGCTGCTCCGCAGTCAATGTCGAATTTGTTCGAACGGCGTGGTTGAGTGATGCATATGATTTACTGGTAGATGCCCATACGGCAATACATATTGCAACCATGCATGTAGCTTGTGCAATGCGCGTATTCTTTCCTTTATATGCATACTCAATTACATACAAAAGTTTTCCAAAAAGATACGCGGAAGTTATAGAAAGTGGAACCGCAAGATAAAACAATGCGCGTACTGGGGGAATATCTATTCCAAATCTAGGACCTTGAGATAGTATAAGAAGCGCAGCAGTTGCACCCAAAAATATCATGACCTGTGTATAGTGAACATTTTTTTTCCGTGCTTCGAGTGTCAAAAGTATCAGACCAGCAATTCCTGAAAACAACCAAAACTCTCCCATGGTATTTGGGTATTTAGATAGGGGTAGCAATTGGTCAATAAGGTGGGGGGTCGTGGTAAAAAGCGATGTCACTTTACTCCCAAGTCCAAGCGAAAAAAGGAGAACAACTGCAGCAAATATAGCAACAAAAAAAGTTGCAGCAAGATTTCTATGTTCATGTATCACATACATGATTTTTTTCCTGAACACAATACAACAAGCTAGTGCCATACATACAAAAACAAACGCCGCAATGAACATAGAGAACTGATGCGTCAAAAATAGCGCAGCACCACATACTATAAATAAAGCGGCATCTTGCGCTTCGCGTCTTCGTAAAAATCGAATACATAGCATCACCATTCCGAACAAAAACAATTCACCTACAACGTTTTGAAAATGATACCCGGGCTCTCGCAAATATCTGAGGAATCGAAATTGCGTCAACAAAAATACAGCAGCGAGAATTGGAGGTACAACATGTACGTGCTCGTCAAACAGTTCTTTGGTAATGCTTGCGGCAATCCATGCAACGCATACTGCAAGGAGAATGGAAAATATGCCCATACTAAGAAGGGGCGCAGGGGAAAGAGATAGCACGAGCGCAGAAACTGCGTGTAACCCCGGGGTGTAAAAATCTACTGGGTCGCGATTTAAGAACGATATAGCACGGTCATATTTAGGCAACATATTTGTATTTAGAGATTCTTGCGCCCAAATAATCGTCTTTTGTATGTCTCCGGTCGGTAAACCGTCATGAATGAGTAAAAAGGGAATTGTAAACGCCGCTGTAGTTAGCAATATTGGAATTAATATTGCAAGTAAGCAATACGCTGTCTGTCGAGTAAAAAATCGCTCTCTGTAAACAACCGCATATACAACGCCCAGTATTGCGAGTAATAAAGCTACATGTTGAACAGAAATACCGAAAAATAACCCAAGAGTAAGTAGGAGCGTGAGAGTTCCCATACTCCAAAGAATGATTCTTGCACCACTTAGCAAGATATTGTTCCACGCGTGGATTCTAATAAAAAATACAGCCGGCAAAACTATTACAATGAACGGAATAATAACTACAAGAATGGCATCAAAAAAGTTCATAGAAAAAGTTTACTATATGTACGAGCAAGATGTTCCCACGTGTATTTTTTAGACTGTTCCCGCATCGCTGCTTTTTCCGCATCAGATAATGGCGCGTGTAAAATATCAATTATACGCGTAGCGTACGAAGTAGCATCCGCTGGTACAGCAAATAATTTGCCATGCAACTGTTTTGGGATAAGTTCTGTACGAATTCCTATGTTGCTCGTTACAATTGGCATTGCAGTTATAAGTGCCAGCGCACACCTAAAACTGCTTTTTGCTCTACTTACAATACTGGCGTCTATCGGGTCAATCAGAATAGTCGCTTGCGCAGCAACGTCAGATATGTCATCTACCGAAAATCTTCCAAAGAATTTCACCGCATGTTCAATGTTAAGCTCCTGAAAACGTTTTTTAAGATCAATTTCATTATCACCAGAACCAGCAATTACAAGTGTTGCATCAGGAATTTGCTTGCGTACTTCACAGAGTATTTCAGGCAACAGGTCTACGCGATGCCCGGATGATACTGAAATACTGCCGATGTAGAGAATGCTGTGATTGCCAGCCTCCTCATCCCACTCCGCTCCTGTTGGAGCTACGCGGGACAGGCCTATTGCTGATGTAACACCTGGCTTGCCGGCCGAAGCTTTAGCGAAGGCTGGTGTTTTCCCGGCTGCGAATTCCGCGGTTAATCCTGTCGGAATTAGCGTAATATCTTTTTTACCAGCCACCAATTGATGCATATGGTCATATAAAAAAGGTGTTGCAGCGACGATATGAGAAGCAAGCGTGGTTGCAACGCGCTGGGAGAGGTGAATTGCCGCTCGCTCAAGTAAAGAGGAAAGATTATTCGCAAATAGTTCAAAATCGTCCACATCAAGAATAACCTTTGTTTTCCATAAAGATAATTTAGACAAAACAACAGCAAACGTATTTTCAGGAAGCGGTTTTACAAGAATAATATAATCTGGTCGCTCCGTAATAAGTCCCCACGCAGCGCGTAGTGCATTTACTTTCATTGTTATAATGAGCCGCAACCCGCCGTGTCGCTTTTTTCCGCTTTCTGTTCGTTCAAAGGGGTTCGTGCCGGTGATACGCGTAGTAACGCCAGCCGGGAAAACACCAGCCTTCGCTAAAGCTTCGGCCGGCAAGCCAGGTGTTACATCAGCAATAGGCCTGTCCCGCGTAGCTCCAACAGGAGCGGAGTGGGATGAGGAGGCTGGCGTTTCGCTGTGCAAAAACACCACAACTTCATGCCCCATTTTTTGGAATTCTTTTGCAAGCGGGAATACACGACCAACCACCGTTGATTGCATGCTTGATTGAGTTGTCAGAAACACTATTTTCATACAGACTTTTTTGACTCAGTGCGGCGAATACTGAGAATTAACGGAAAAATCTGGAGTGCAGATTTGAGGAGCGTTGCAGTATCTAATTTGCTTCCATCTTTCGATTCCCAATCTATTGGAAAGTTGTTTACACTATGATTTCTGCAGATTGCTCTATATGCAATTTCGGTATCAAACAACCAACGTTTTTCTTGTAAGTCTTTGAATAAACTTTTTGCGATATGGTTTTTGTATCCCTTAAATCCGCACATAGTATCGATGTTACCGAGCCCAAACATGGCCATATAATTGCGGTACATAAATCCTGATAATTGCCGAAGAAGGGAGTGACGCTCTGCTTTTGCTCCCGCCATCCACCTGTTTCCAATTGCGATATCTGATGTTTCAAGTGCGCGCATCATCTTTGGCAATTCATCTATTGCTGTTGCACCATCGGCATCCATAAATACAATATAATCACCCTTGGCGGCAAGCACCCCAGCTTGCACGGCAGCGCCTTTACCTTGGTTTTGCTGCAAAGAAATAACAGTAAATCCGGGAATCGATTTCCCAGCTTCTTCTGCTACATGTTTAGTTGCATCAGTGCTTCCGTCATTGACTACTATAATTTCATGCAATATATTTGATTTATTTTCAATAAATTGCTCAATAGAAGCAATAAATGGCACAATCCGTTCCTCTTCGTTATACGCGGGTATAATTAGTGACACGTTCATAGGATAATGTATTATATAGTATATGGTACTTCTGTTTATTGCATCCGCACTTATTGGGAGTGGGATTTTGTTTCATCATAAGCGCGTACTCACGTATATTGCTGTTGCCGGTGCGTTATTTGAGGCAGAAATACTTCTCACCACATTACTTCACCGTACGGTAGGGCAATCATTAAGCGGAACAACGTTTTATTTACTTGCGGGGGTTTTTTTTACAACTATATGGGGAGCACTCTATTCATACTGGAAATCGCCATATAGCGTACCTGGGAGCGGAAAAAGAGATGCATATGTGGGGGTAGCCCTTCTTTTTGTGCTCCTTTGTGCATACCCGATTATATCTCGGAACGGATACGTGGGTGAAGATTTTGTGATGCACGGGTTTTACAATGGGGACGTAGCGACGTTTGGCTCACTTATACAAAAATCGTTCAATACACCTTCCCTGGTACAAGCAAATCCGTTTTCTGCAAATGGCAGCTTAGAATATCCAACACTCTTGCACGCCTCAGTTGCGAACTTTTTTAGCTTACTTGGCATTGGAAAAGATTGGTTGTACTACTTAGGCTTAATGACGTATGCGCAAATAGTTCTGACGATTCCGTTATTTTTTCTTCTCTGGGATATTACATTTCCAGAACCAAAAAACCGCGCAGAAAAATGGTTTGGGCTAGAATCTCGCAATAAGGTATATGCCCTGCAGGCTATTCTCGCGTTAATTGCAGTCACCTTAAGCATTGATACGTTCGTATTTCCGCAATCCCATTTTTTCTTGATGGGAATATTTCTGACTGTAATCGCGTTATTTGCAAACACTGCGCAAGCAAACGGAAAAGAGCAGATAATTTCCGCAATACCGGCGTTCACACTGGCACTGCTTTTATTGCTTGCAAATACGGTAACAGGTACCGTTGCCATTGCGCTTGCAGGAACGCTTTGCCTACTTCGGATTTTTGATAAGAAGAGAACGGTCAAACAAAGAGCATTGTTCTTGAGTGTAGGCTTTCTTTTATTGCTTTGCATGAAATACGCAAGTGCTGGAAGAACGGAACTCAATAATCTTCATTTTTCTGTAAGCTCCGCAGGAGATATGCTTAGAACGGGCTTGCCAGCATTATTTGTACTCGGTGCGGCGCTGCATGGTCTATCCCGAAAACAATTTTTATCTGTTGCGACTAGTATTACGTGTGCGCTTGGTTTTCTCGTTTTCTTTTTGAGTAATCGCAATATTGTTACCGAGAATGCCTCTCGATTTTTGTATCACGGGTTTTTGATTGGGCATATTTTACTCCTTCCACTTGCTATACAACTGATGTATTGGGTTAAGAGGGAAGTGTTGTATACAACGAGGCCTATAAGCGAAAAAATTGCGGGCAATTTACTCGTGCTTTCTGCCTGCTTAATTCTCCTCATGCCAATTGGAATTAGCTTTGGCAATACGTATAAAAGTCTTGTGGCAGGTGATAAGCATATAGTAAACGTAAACACTCGAATTGCGTTGTCTTGGATAGAGGATAATACGCCGAGCAATGCCGTAATTATTACAAATCCAAATGAACCATACATTGTGCCGCTTTTCACAGGTAGGGCAATGGTTCGTGCAACGGATTACTGGCTATCTGCAGATGATGATACTTCAATAACATTACAAAAAGCATTTGCGGGGGACAAAGCAGCCCAAAAAGAAACTTTGTTTTTTGGTTCGTATCTGTATTTAAATAAAGAAGATCAGACGCATTGGGATATATCAGCATTGAAAAAAGTTGCGGATACCGGGGATGTGAAAGTGTACGAGATTAAGTAGAAGTCGAAATCCCCTCTCCCCAATTGGGGAGAGGGCTCCTCGCCCGAAGGCGGGAGGGTGAGGGCAGACTACAATGCGACGACGGCCCTCACCCTAACCCTCTCCCAGAATTGGGAGAGGGGAACTACGCGAGCAAATTAAACACTCGTTTATATTCCTCTAACACCCTGCCCCAACCAAATGTTTTGAGCGTATATTCGCGTGCATGTATCTTGGGCATTGGTTGACTCAGAGCCTGTACCCACGCATCTGCATTGCCTGATTCTACGAGCGTACCATTTTTTCCGTCATGAATTGCCGACGGAATGCCGTCAATATTTGATGCAAATACTGCTCTATTACATAGCGCGGCTTCGAGTGGAGCAATCCCAAACCCTTCTGCATCACCAACAACTTGAATATTTGGCTGAATAAATGCATCCACTGTATTAAGAAGTGTTTTTTGATCTTCGTGAGATACTCTACCCAGCATTAAAACTCTATCTTCTAAGCCAAGAAGTTCAACAGCGCGGGCAATATTTTCTTGTTCTAGGCCACTTCCTGCTATTACATATATAAAATTCTGCGAAAGTTTTGGGAAGACGTTTTGAATAAACCACTCATGACCTTTTCTTTTCATTAATCTCCCCGTTGTTGCAAGTATTGTTTTTTCAACAATATCTGCCTTGAGTAACTGCTGCAAGTCGTTTTTTGTCTTTGAAGAATCGTATAAATGGTCGCGAATACCGGGAGGTATCACGGTAATAGGTCCTCTCACTGCATGTTTTTCTAATAAGCTTTTTGCATGCTGACTAATTGGGAAATATGTAGTAAATGATCGAAAAAAAAGTTTTAAATAGAGCTGGTATAAAGGATTTGCATACGAGATGTCCAACCCATGAACAGTTACTGCAACCGGTATTTTTCGTACGCGCATAATGCACCATCCAATGAAAGACAATACAGGGTCGCCAATATGAACTATGTCGGCATGGCGAGACGCGAGGAGCGCCTTTGGCAATACGGTGATTGCGAAGATCGCAGATCGAACCCGAGAAAAAAACAGGCTCTGATTGGGTTTTGTTTCGTTGACTATCTTTGTTGCAACGAACGCACCCCCTCCAACTCCCCCTTGACAAGGGGGAGAGGCGACCTCCTCAAACTTAGATATCAACTCAAAACTTAGGCGTTCCATTCCGCCTGCATGTTCCCCATACGCACGGGAAATGAATAGAATGTTACTCATCTTTTTCTGCATATGCTCGCTTGCGAGCAAGATACAAAGTCTCTTCTATTAAAATCCTGTTTCGATGCGTCATGTCGGCAAGGAGGGAAATAAACAGCAGCAAGAAACCAATAATAGTAAGAATTCCGGAAACGGTAACCAAAGAACGATACGGGGACGTTTCTCCGGTAGAGAGGAAATGGAGAAGTACAAACACACCAGAAATAATTCCACCGGCAAGTATCACAAGCCCAGGTACTCCAATAAAATAAAAAGGCTGGTAGTCTCGCGCAGCCCGAAACATAATACTTGCGGACTTTATTGCGTATCTCCAAAGGTTAGAAGCTACTCTTGATTTCCCAAATTCACGCTCTCCACGAATCTTCAAGGGTACTTCTGTCATCGAAACACCCTTATATGCCAAATCGATGCAAGATTCTTGCGTATACGTGAATCTTCCAAACAACGTTAATCGAAGCGCTGCTTCTCTGGAATACGCACGGAACCCGCAGCTTACATCTGTAAATTGTTTTCCTGTGAGAGCGTTTACAACCCGAACAACCATTCTATTGCCCCATTTTTTTATTGCCGGCATTTCTGGCATGAGTTCTGGTGAAGCAAAGCGCGTTGCGCTCACAAATTCCGCGTCTGTATCTATAATTGGCTGTAATAGTTTCGGAATATCATGTGGATCAAACTGGCCGTCCGCATCAATGTTTACAATATAGTCTGCACCCAGCGATAACGCTTTTTTGAGCCCAGTATGGAATGCCGCGCCAACACCCATCGAGTAGGGGTGGGTTACAACTATTGCACCATTTTCTCGCGCAATATCGGCAGTTGCATCAGCTGACCCATCATCTACAACAACGACCGAAACAGTATCAACTCGAGGGATATTCCTTGGGATACGCGATATAACAGAGCCTATTGTTTTCTCTTCGTTAAGCGCGGGAATAATGACGACCAGATGAGACGACATGAATATTGACTATAGGCTTGGTGATGTTGTGCTTACTGGGGAAGGGGACACCTTTGGAGAAGGGCTCGCAGATGCCTTGGCATCAGCATTAATCTCTACCGGCACCACATCAATAATAATATTCTTTTCCGCATTATAGAGGATTGCTCTATTTGCGGTAATAATTAATGTATCTCCGTTATTTGCCTTGTTGTAAAAATCATTACTTTTTCGAAGCGTCTCTACGTCGGTAATAGTTGCAACCGTGGGTGCTGGTTCACCAGGTATATCAATTAATGCCCTCACTTTTTGAAGAACCTTATTTGCCGCTTCTTGGCCACTATTTTCCGTAGATTTCTTCAGTTCTTCTAGTTCTTGAGATGTTTTTTCAAGATTTTCCTCGATTGATCTTCGCTGTTTTTCTGCTCGCACAAAAAGACCAGCTACAACAATAATTGCAATCAGCAAAACGATATTAAAAAATCGAGACCGACCATGCTTTCTGGATTTTTTCTTTGGCTCAGTTACGCTATTTTCATCGGACATACAAAAAATTGATTTAATGGTTATGCGTGCATAATACCCGAATTACACATCTGGTTCAAGGGGCTGAAGGCGATTCGTCTGATTCGGGTTCTGATACTGCTTCTTCACCCACTTCCTCTTCGTCGATTTCCGGTTCCGGTTCAGATTCATCCTCAGACTCAGTAAAACCTCCACCAGATTCCGTTGTACTCGCATCGCTTACACCTTCTAACGCAATCCAAGAGAACGTTGCGTCTGCTCCTGGGTTTTCCAATAAAGTAACTTTAAAGCCTTCTTTTGTACCGTCACTCACAATGTACTGCGCAGTAATATTCAGCATTGTCACTGTTATATTTGGCGTAGCAGTAAATGGCTTCGTAAATGTAATAGCAGTCCATGACGAACCTTCAGGAATTGTAAACCGTCCCGCCTTCTCATTCCCACGTGTCAGCGTTCCTGCAACTTTCGCATTGCCGTCAATAATAATGTCTTGGTAAATATGGAGTGCTGTAGTTGTTTTGAGAGTTGCAGTGAAGAGAGTATTAAATTCTTCTTGAGTGAGTTTGATAGTTTGAATAGTAGGGTCATCGGTTTCTCCTCCCACCTTCGCCAAGGCTTCGGTGGACAAGCCTGCTGCCGTTCCGGTCTTTGAAGCACTATTACTTGTCTCTAACTTCAGTATTCTCGCTTCAAGATTAGCAAGTATTCCTGCGTCTGTTAATTTCGTAGGGTGAAACTCTTCGTTTGTTTCTAGGTTCTTACCATATATAAAGTGTTTACCAGAGAGAAGCTCTACTTGTTGTATTGCGCCGTACATATCTACGTTAATAGCTTGGTTGTCTCTTTCTGATGTATACGCCCATGGGAGGTAGTAGTCTTGTTCTGGGGTAAAGAGAGAGAAGTTGTGGGGGGAGAGGGTGGTGGTGTTACCAGCTTCGTCGCGGACTCTAAGTTCTGAAGATGCTGATACGTCTTCTGCCCATAGCTGGATACCGTCTGCGATACTGGTAGAGGGAGCTGTGCCGTTGCCGATGGCGAGGACTTTCGCGGCGGAGGTACCGAAAGTGGATGTGCCAATGCCGACGTTGCCACGGCTTGGCGCCAGAATAATATTTCCCGCTGTACCATTTGCCGTTGCGCCAGTGCCGACTGCTCCAATATCAAATGTGATACTACCAGAGTTGCCGCCCGTGCGTGTACCGCTTGCACCTGTTGCATTACCACCCGCACCAGAGGTAAAGGAAAAGGAGGAACCAATCCCACCGGTATGCGTCCCACCCGCGCCAGTTGCTGCTCCTCCAACTCCGCCCGTGATTGTGTATGCTCCTCCATTTCCGCCAGTGCCACTATCAGCGTTGTCGCCAGTTTCATTCCCTCCTCCTCCTAATGTAAAAGTAACTGGGCCGCCACCGCCTGCGGTACGTAGCCCCTGGCTTCCATTTTGATTATTTCCACTTTGTGTAATAAAGGATAAATATCCACCAGGAACTAAACTCGCCGAGCCAGTAGACAAATTAGCTTTTCCGGCCTGAATCGTAATATTTCCAACAGCAGTAGTGTTTCCACTTAGATCTCCCGTTGAAATTGTTATATTTCCAGTATTACCTGCGTAATTAGGAGTTGTTATATTTATAGCCCCACTTGCACCTGCTCCTCCTTTTATGTAAACAGATCCGCCGCTTGGTCCAGAACCGCCAGCAATTGTCGCAGAACCCCCAACGCTTCCACCTGTTGCTGCCCCGCCAGTCAAACTTACTGCTCCTCCATAAGCATTCGAAGCGTCACCATAACTTCCTCCGGTAATAGTAATTGCACCTCCAGCTCCACAACAAGAGCCAGTGGCTCCACCAGCAGTAATAGTAACCGCTCCACCAGTCGCTGCTCCAGTTGTACTTGTTCCTACTATCGCATTACTAGCCGTCAAGGTCAGCGCGTTTCCTGCAACAGATGCCGATGCTTGTGCTGGAGTTCCTGCGCCAATGGTAAACGGAGTTGCATCGGCACTCGGGCCCTGCAGATACAACGTTGGCGATGTGTTACCGATTCCGAGATACCCAGAAGAATTCACTCGTAATCGTTCTGTAGGAATACCGTTTGATATTGAAGTAGCTAATACAAAGGCTCCTAAATAGTTTCCGTCTGTTCCGTTTTCTTTAATCCCCTTCAGAGAGGCATACTGGATGACTCCGCCAGCGGTATTGCCTTTTCCTAAAAACGATAGTCCTCCTCCAACACCAGCTGCAAAACTTGTAGAGTCTGTAAGCTGCATGATTTCTCTCGCAGCGCCATACACATTGGGTGTGTCATCGTACACCGTTAATTTAATAGATGGACTCGTCGTACCGATGCCGACGTTGCCATCATCGCGCACAACAAGAAGTGAAGTAGCTGCACTGTTTGTAAGATATGTATTATATGTTGCGCTCGTCGCGCCGAAGCCTTGAACGCTCAACTTTCGTGTTGATGGTGTATAGGCATACCCTGGAGCTCCTGCGCCAACAGAAAGATCACCGCCAGTTCCAAATCGGATAGCTGTCGCACCACTACCATTACCGATTGCAATATCATTAACACTGATGGCAGGCTGATACTCTTGCCAGATATAATTCTTTGTTACACCAGCTACATCAAAATGGATCTCAATACCTCCGTCTGCCGTGTTAGAAGTATTAAATGCGAGAATTGGAAGTGTTGAAGCTTTAATTTCAAGATTACTCCCTGGCGTCGCCGTCCCAATCCCCAGCCTATTGTTCGTATCATCCCAGAAGAAGTTGGTGTTGTCTTGTTGGAGTACGCCTGCAGTTCCTGCGAAGAAG
>JAQBWN010000017.1 GCA_027624555.1 bacterium
TTTGATATCCACTTTCTGCAATACTGATAACATCGAACGATTCTTTTCTTGGTAAATATACTTTTTGCGAACCTTCTAGTCTTTGCACTGCCTGCAATTGATCTCGGAATAATGCTGCGCGTTCGAACTCCTGATTCTTGGACGCATCTTGTATTCCCTGTTCGAGTGTTTTTATAATTTCTCTGCGATTGCCCTTTAGAAAGTTAATGACGTTCGTAACGCTCTCCCCCTGCCCGAGGGGGAGCTGGAGGGGGTGGGAGCTTTGCGGAAAAAGAGTATGCGGGAAAATAATATCGTGTGCGCTAGATTTTTCTCCTTTGAACGGGAAGATGCGCTGTAATAAACGAAGCGTTGCGCGCACCGAAAACGCAGAAGAATAGGGTCCAAAATACCTGGAGCCATCACGAGTTATTTTCCTGACAGGAAATATTCTTGGCGGTTCTTCTTTTGTTATTTTAATAAATAAATAGTATTTATCGTCTCGCAGTAATACGTTATACGGAGGCTGGTGTTTATGGATGAGCGTTGCTTCTAGTACCAATGCTTCTAGTTCCGTATCTGTTGAAATTGTTTCGAGGTCTGCAATGAGTGTGATTAACTTTTCTTTGAGTGGCCCCAAGTCCGCGCTTTTTGTGAAATAAGAACGAACTCGAGAACAGAGGTTTTTAGCCTTCCCCACGTACAAAACATCTCCTTTAGTATCTTTATATATATAGATACCGGGATTCCGCGGGAGCGAAGTTATTTTAGTCTTGAGGCCGTTTTCTATCATACGGCCATAATATATCAACTTGATCTTGGGCGAAACCTTGTATATACTTCTCGTTTATGAGTAGTGAGATTGTCATAAAAGGTGCTCGGGTGCATAACCTGAAAAACGTAACGATTAAAATTCCTCGTGACAAACTCGTGGTTATTACCGGTTTATCTGGTTCTGGAAAATCTTCTCTTGCATTTGATACGTTGTATGCAGAAGGGCAGAGGCGGTATGTGGAATCGCTTTCTCCATATGCTCGTCAGTTTTTGGGACTCATGGACAAGCCAGACGTTGACCAAATAGACGGTCTTTCTCCGGCAATTTCTATCGATCAAAAATCAACCAGTCGTAATCCTCGATCTACCGTAGGTACGGTTACGGAAGTGTATGACTATTTGCGATTACTGTATTCAAGAACGGGAACGCCGCATTGCCCTATTTGTGGCAAAGTGATTGCTCGCCAAACGATGAAAGAAATCGCAAGCAAAGTGTTTTCGTTTCCTGTTGGGTCTAAACTGTTAATTCTTGCACCAATTATTCGTGATCGAAAAGGAGACGGACGATTAGCAATTAAAGACGCTCGTACTGCAGGATACTCGCGCGTACGTGTGGATGGAACGGTATACGATTTGGAAGAAGCCAGCGCATTGTCTCTGAATAAGCAGAAGCGTCATACCGTTGAGGTTGTGGTTGATAGATATTTTTTAGATGCAAAACCAGACAAGTCGCGGTTACTTGATTCTCTAGAAACTGCTACAACGATTGGTGATGGGCTCGTCATTATTGCAAACACTGAAACAAAAGAAGAAACATTATTTTCTCAGGAATTTGCGTGCGTTACGTGCGGCGTGAACGTAGCAAGTTTAGAGCCACGAGATTTTTCTTTTAACTCTCCGCACGGAGCGTGTCCGGATTGTACGGGCTTAGGAACCAAACAAGAAATTGATGAGGATTTGGTTATGCCTAACAAAGGCCTGAGCCTGGCAGAGGGTGCTATTAAGCCATGGAGTAAATCAGGAAGAAGCCGGTGGTACGATAAAATGCTTGAGGCCTTAGCGAAAGATCAGGGATTTTCATTGGACGTGCCGGTGAAGGAGCTTTCACATAAACATATACAAGCAATTTTATATTCTGAAGATAAAGCGGTTGCTGTAAAAACGCTTCGCGGTGTATGGAACACTACATATACGGGTGTTATTCCTCAACTTATGAAGCGATACAAGGAAACAGACTCTGACCATGCGCGAGGAGAAATTGAACAATTCATGGTAGAGCGCGATTGCCCAACGTGCAAAGGGCGCAGATTACAACAGGCGCCACTTTCCGTTTTTGTGGGAGGAAAATCTATCCATGATGTTGTTGTTATGTCTATTGTTGAAGCATTGGATTTTTTTACCACGCTACAAACAGGAAAGAACGAAACATTTGGAAAGCAAAATCAACAAATAGCATCGCAAATATTAAAAGAAGTTATTTCTCGACTTACGTTTTTGTACGACGTAGGGCTTTCGTACCTTACATTGAATCGTCGTGCGGGAACGCTTGCGGGCGGAGAAGCGCAGCGCATTCGCTTGGCAACTCAAATAGGTTCAGGGTTGGTAGGGGTGTTGTATATTTTAGATGAACCATCTATCGGGTTGCATCAACGAGACAACAGCAAGCTCATTAAGACATTGAAAAATCTTCGCGACCTGGGAAATTCTGTAGTTGTTGTTGAGCATGATGAAGAAACAATTCGAACGGCAGACCAGGTAATAGATGTTGGTCCTGGCGCTGGCGCGCACGGCGGAAAAATTGTTTTTCAAGGTACACCGAAACAATTAGTAAAAAGCAATACGTTAACGGGCAAGTATTTATCTGGCAGGCTTTCCATTCCTTATCCAAAAACATATCGCAAAGGCAATGGAAAAAAATTAACTATAGTAGAAGCAACTGAGCATAACTTACGCAATGTTACGGTAGACATTCCACTCGGGAAATTGGTGTGCTTAACGGGCGTATCCGGTTCGGGGAAATCTACTCTTGTGAACGATATTCTCTCCCAAGTTTTAACGAGACATTTCCATCGAGCAAAAACGCATCCGGGGAAGCATAAAGAAATTTTAGGGCTAGAACATTTGGATAAAGTTATAACTATAGACCAGTCACCAATTGGCCGTACTCCGCGAAGTAACCCCGCAACATACACTGGGCTATTTTCCCCGATTCGAGATTTATTTGCCGCAACAGAAGAAGCAAAAATTCGTGGATACAAAGCGGGAAGATTTTCATTTAACGTAAAAGGTGGAAGGTGCGAAACGTGCCAAGGGGACGGGGTATTAAAAATAGAAATGCATTTCTTGCCCGACGTATATGTGCAGTGTGATGAATGCCATGGGCAACGGTATAACCAAGAAGCATTGGAAATTGAATATCGAGGCATGAACATTTTTAAAGTACTAGACATGACCGTTGAACATGCGCTCACGTTTTTCCATGCAATTCCATCTATTAAAGACAAATTACAAACACTTCACGATGTAGGGCTAGATTATATTCACCTTGGCCAAAGCGCAACCACGCTTTCCGGAGGAGAAGCGCAACGTATAAAATTAGCAACTGAGTTGTCTCGTCGCGCAACAGGAAAGACGTTGTATATATTGGATGAGCCAACAACAGGGCTTCACTTTGATGACGTTCACAGATTACTCGCAGTTATTCAAAAATTAGTAGATAAAGGCAACAGTGTATTAGTTATCGAACATAATTTAGATATTATTAAATCTGCAGATCATATTATAGACATGGGTCCAGATGGAGGCGATAAAGGCGGGTATGTGGTTGCAGAAGGAACTCCTCGAGAAGTAGCGCTTGTAAAAGAAAGCCACACGGGTTCGTATTTGAAAAAAATGGTGTAAGTGACTTCTCCCCCTTGGATAAGGGGGAGAAGTCTGCGCACAACGGTGCTAACTATATATGCTATACTTTTTTTATGAATTCTCGCTGGTTGTATACGGGTATTTTTCTTACATGCATTATTGCTTTAGCGACGTTTGTGCGCTTGCACGACATTAAAAACTATCCAGCAGGTTTATTCCCCGATGAAGCCGCAAATGGTGAGGACGTGCAACTTATACTAAGCGGTGATACTCGCCCATTTTATCCAAGAGGTAATGGACGCGAAGCGATGTTCTTCTATATACAAGCTGCTTTTGTAAAAGTGTTCGGAATTGGTGTGTGGCAAATGCACGCAGCTTCTGCGGTTGTAGGAATAGCAACGGTTATTGCAATGTATTTTGCAACGCGCGTATATTTTGGAAGGCTTTCTGGTTTACTTGCGGCATTGTTTTTAGCAACCAGTTCTTGGCATATCGCTTTGTCTCGCACGGGGTTTCGGGCAATTCAAATTCCACTTGTTATTTTATTGTTTACCGCATTTGTTGGATACGCCATTAAAGCAGTAAAAGAAAAGCGAATAGTTGATTCGTATATATACGCAGCGCTTGCTGGCATTTCGTTTGCCAGCGGTTTTTATACGTACATCGCATACCGGGCAATGATAGGGGTAATTCTCGGAATTGTAATTCTTATGTTACTGGCTGCTCTGCACCCTAAAATTGGGTTTCCGCATGGTAAGCGATACGGAAAACAAACAGTTGCCGCTCTGCTTGCAGGCCTTGTAGTTTTACTTCCCCTGATATTTTATTTCGCAGCGCATCCAAAAGATTTTATTGGGCGAGCTGGGCAAGTATCTATATTTAGTCCTAGTTTGCAACAAGAATTTGGCGGAGGAACGTTACTTGGCACGGCTTTATATTCTACGCGGCAAACTATTCTTTCATTCTTTTATGTGGGTGATCTCAATTGGCGACACAACGTGTCTGGGTATCCGCTATTAAATCCCCTTGTTGGTTTCTTATTTGTACTCGGAATACTGTGGGCTATAAAAGGTACGTACGATGTGGGGAGGCAAATTATACGGGGCAGTGAAGTGCATTTGGGAATGATATATCCGTATTTGTTATTAATAATAGTAACCATGCTTCTTCCTGTTATTGCCACTGCAGAAGGCATGCCTCATGCCTTGCGCAGTATTGGTCTTTTTGCACCTATATATATGCTTGCAGGCACGGCGGGTGCGGTGTTTATTCGGTGGAGTATTGTATGGGGTACTAAGTGGAATCTTACGGGGGTAATATATGGGCTTACCGCTGGGCTTCTTATTGTTTTTTCACTATATAGCCCATTGTTGTATTTTATTGTTTCGCGAAATAGTCCTGAAAGCTACAAGGCGTATCGAGGAGATCTTACCGTTGTGTCGGATTACATAAACCAATATGTTGCAGGTAATAAAGATAAGCCTCGGCCGTATCTTGCACTTGATTCATTTTTTGTGCAGTCTGTTCATTTTCTAGTCAGTGTTGTTGCTCATGAATACGGAAGCCACCCGGATGAAGTGCAACATAAATACACACTTCTTGATCCCGCAACAAGTGATCGTGTGCTCGTGAAGTCAGGTGAAGTTATTATTTTTACTGCATCTACTATTCTTGATGCTGATAGATACGAGCAGTTGTATAAGAATTCGATAACGCGCATTGAAAGTAAGATGAATAAGTTTGGTGAAGAAGTTATGCGCGTATATACAGGGAATGAAATTGCTACGCCAAAACAAGAATTTGATTTGGATGCGTAGCCTCGAACAATCTATTCTCGACACCATTCGTTTTTTTGATTTATACGATATGCCAGTGACGGCTACGCAGATATGGCAAAATCTTGTTGTTGCGAATAGTCATGACGAGCATCATGTGTTACTTCGAGAAATACAGGCATCGATTGCCACGTCCGAATTTTTACGAGAAAAAATAGCAACAAAATGGGGATATAGCACGCTCACTGGTCGACAAGATCTTGTTGTAAAAAAACTTCGACGTCATGCGATATCTCAAGATAAGTGGAAAATTGTGCAGCGATGCGCATCATTTCTTGCATGTGTTCCGTTTGTCCGTGCGCTTGCAGGCTCCGGCTCTCTTGCAGTTGATAACACAAAATATAGCAGCGATTTAGATATTTTTGTGGTAGCACAAGAAGGAAGAATTTGGACGGTACGACTGTTTTTACTTGGCGTATCTGCACTCCTTGGGAGACGACGTACGTACGGAGAAGCATATGCGCCAGATATGCTTTGTATAAACCATTACATTACGAATAAGTCGCTCCTTATTTCTCCTGATATTCAAAATGTTTGTATGGCAATGCAATATGCTTCGCTTATTCCTATTTATAACGATTCGTTGATTAGGGAGTTTCATCAGCGAAATAGCGGGTGGATGAATAGATTTTTACGTACTAGTCCGCGCCCGCATAACGAGCATCAATATACTGTGAAGATTCGCAGTATGTTTTTATTTTTGAAATACCAGGCAGAAAAACTACTATTAGAGCCGGTAGGGGATATGGTTGAATACCTTGCTGAGCATTTGCAGCGGCATGTAATTATGAGCCATAAAAGTTCTCGTGGACGAATCGTGCTTTCGTATCACGAACTTGCCTTTCATCCGGACACGAAGGTGCCAGCGATTGTAAAAGCGTTTGATAACGCGAACCTACAAAATTATTGAATCTTGATTTTATTGTGAAACGTAGTATTCTACTTCAATTGTTCGTTTGACAGTTTAAACAAAAATTTTATGGAGAATTCTGATGGGTGTGGTGCAACAGTACGATGGTCTTCAGGACGTGCACAAGCAGCTCGAGGACCTTCGCGGATATTGGGCCGATATTAAGTCTCAGAGAAAGGGAAAGATTCACAATTTTCATGATGGAGCAGAGTGGATGGTGACCTTGCGTCCGGGATTTTTGGGGCTATGTTACGGAGAAGCCATCGAAAGAGTCTTTCGGTTTTTGAGCGTCGAACGGGGTGGATTCGTGAATCACCGGGTAGGCATGATCAACTCTCGGTATCTGCAGCAGAGCAAGCGAACGTGGAATCGTTTTCGTTTTCTTGCGGAGCAACAGCCGAATAGTGATACGCTTATTTTCCCCATGCAGTCTGGATGGATGCATGAAAGGAAGTCAGCCCTCAGAGTTCGGAGTGCATTTTCGCAAACCCAAGTTTGTTTGGGGGTGCTGGATGTCAGTATCTATCTGCTTACTCACCCAAACGTTCTCGCGACGGAGAGTGGTTTCGCAATGATTTGTGCGGGGGATGTATGCGGGGAGGAAGTTATGAATCGAAGTGGGAAGTCTCGGTTTATTGAGAGGGTTCCAGTGTTTGTGTGTGACAGGGATGAAGTGACGGGAAAGCTGGAGCTTCATTTTGATTTTATCCCAGTACACTACAGGGACGCTGGGTACTGTGTTCCTACAGCCTTTTTGGGTAAGTAGTAGTACATGAGTTTACAGGCTTTTCAACAATACGTTGGGGAGTCTGTTTTTTCTCTTGACTATTTAGCAGTCGTCGGGATAGACTGCTAGATAGCTGTTTGATTTATTAATTGATAATTTTTATACACTTTATGAACATTCAACCGTTATTCGATAAAGTAGTTGTGAAGCCGCTTACCGATAAAGAAGTTACCGCATCGGGAATTGTATTGCCCGATAGCGTGAGTAAAGAAAAGCCGATGGAAGGGGAAGTAGTAGCGGTTGGGTCAGGAAAACGTATGGATAATGGCACTATTGCTCCACTCAGCGTAAAAGTTGGAGATACAGTGTTGTTTACAAAATATGCACCAGATGAAGTGGAGGTAGATGGAGTAGATTATCTTGTAATTGATGAAGATAAGATTCTCGCAATTGTAAAAAAATAAAACATATAACTTACAACTAATAACACTATGGCAAAACAAATTCTTTTTAACGAACAGGCGCGCGAATCTCTTCGTCGCGGAGTAGATAAATTAGCGAACGCAGTAAAAGTAACGCTCGGCCCAAAAGGCAGAAACGTAGTACTCGACAAAGGCTATGGCGCTCCAATTATTACAAACGATGGGGTAACAATTGCAAAAGAAATTGAACTTCCGGACAAGATTGAAAACATGGGAGTAGCCCTTGTAAAACAAGTTGCGGAAAATACAAACGACGTTGCCGGAGATGGTACTACAACTGCAACAGTGCTTGCACAAAGCATGTTTTCAGAAGGTCTACGGCACGTAGCTGCGGGTGCAAACCCAATGGTACTTCGCAAAGGGATGGAAAAGGCGACAGAAATTGCCGTTGCTTCATTAAATGAGCAAACTCGGGACGTAAAGGGAAGAAACGACATAGCACAAGTGGCGACTATTTCTGCGCAAGACGAAGAAGTAGGAGTTCTTATTGCCGATGTTATGGATAAAGTTGGAAAAGACGGAGTTATTACGGTTGAAGAATCTCAAACACTTGGAGTTGAATCTGAATATGTAGAAGGTATGAATTTTGATAAAGGGTATGTAAGTGCATACATGGTAACAAACACAGAAAAAATGGACGCGAGTATGGAAAACCCGGCTATCTTACTTACAGATAAAAAGATTTCTGCGATTGCAGATATTCTTCCCCTGCTCGAAAAGATGATGCAAGCAGGCAAGAAAGAACTTGTTATTATTGCAGAAGATGTAGACGGAGAAGCACTTGCAACGCTTGTGGTAAACAAGCTTCGTGGAATATTCCATGCAATAGCCATTAAAGCTCCTGGCTTTGGAGATAGACGAAAAGAAATGTTGCAAGATATTGCAGTAATGACTGGCGGAAAAGTGATTAGTGAAGAGGTTGGGCTTAAGATTGAAAATGCAGTATTAGAAGACCTTGGCCATGCTACAAAAATCATTGTTACAAAAGATGAGACAACAATTGTTGGTGGTAAGGGAAACACGCAAGATATTGAAGCGCGCGTGGCTCAAATTAAAGCTGCATTAGAAAATGAAAAATCTGATTTCGACAAAGAAAAATTAGAGCAACGCTTAGGCAAGCTTGCGGGTAAAGTTGCAGTTATTAAAGTAGGGGCTGCAACAGAAACAGAACAAAAGGAAAAGCAGCACCGAGTGGAAGATGCAGTGCAGGCTACAAAAGCTGCGGTTGCAGAAGGTATTGTAGCCGGAGGAGGGCTCGCGCTCTTAATTGCATCACACGCACTCAGTTCTGAAGTAGATGCAGCAGAAAATAAAGAAGGGCTTGTGAATCGGGATTACGTAACAGGTATGCAACTGGTAATGCGTGCGCTGGAAGAGCCTGCTCGCCAAATTGCACTGAATGCTGGCAAAGAAGGGTCAGTAATTGTTGAAGAAGTGAAGCGCCATAACTTCAAACTAGGATACAACGCAGCAGAGCATACATATGTTGATATGTTTGAGGCGGGAATAGTGGACCCTAAGAAAGTTACGAGGTCTGCATTGCAGAATGCTTCTTCTATAGCATCTATTATGCTTACAACTGAAGCTATTGTTGCAGAGCTTCCGGAAGAAAAGAAAGATCATGCACCATCTGGTATGGGCGGCGGCATGGGCGGAATGGGTGGCTTTTAGCTTGTAGCTGCATTAGCTTATAGCTTCATTAGCTTTACGAACCCCGTTTCGCCAAAGGCGGGACGGGGTTTTGTGGTATTATAAAAGCTATGGCAGAAGAAAACGACATCACCGGAATAAAAACACATGTACTAAACGCTGCGCTTTCGTATATGGGAGTTCTTGTATTACTTCCTATTATTTCTGGTGCAACAGCAAACCCTTTTGTAAAATTTCACGCAAAGCAAGGGCTCGTGTTGCTCGGGGGCGAGGTGCTAGCAATTTTGGCATCATATTGGCTTTCGTACTTGGGTGGAATTCTTTTTTTACTTATGCTATTGTTCTCTATTGCTGGACTCTACTCTTCGCTAAGAGAGGAAAAATGGCATATTCCGGTAGTTGGCATACTTGCGAATCTTTTTACTCTGTAATTTTTTTTATGCATAAACGAACAGCGATAGTATGTACAATTGGGCCAGCTTCTTCTTCTATTCCTGTTTTACAAAAAATGATTCTTGCCGGAATGAATGTGGCAAGAATTAATTTTTCTCATGGCGATCATGAAGGAAATTTAGAACTTGTTGAGCATGTGCGTGCTGCGTCAGAAGCGACGGGCATCCCAGTTGCAATTTTGCAAGATCTGCAAGGTCCAAAAATACGTGTTGGAACACTTCCTGGCGCTGGGCTTACTCTTATAGAAGGTAAGCTTGTTCAATTGCAGGCAGGAGTACAGATTGCCGACCCGGGTACTATTCCTGTACCCTATGAAAAGTTTGCATTCGATTTGGGTAAAAGTGACCGTATTCTTTTAGCAGATGGAACAAGAGAGCTGGAGGTTGTGGACGTACAAGGTCCGATTGTTGTTGCAAGGGTGTTACTTGGAGGCGTTCTTATTTCACATAAAGGAATAAATGTTCCTACGGTAACGCTATCTATAGAATCGATGACAGAAAAAGATGACGCTGATTTAGCATTTGGACTTAAACAAAATATTGATTTTGTTGCGCTTTCGTTTGTCCGCTCTGCGCAAGATGTCCGTTTACTGAAAGAAAAGATTGTAAAATGGCTGCCAGCTAATACTGAACCTCCGCAAGTTATCGTCAAGATTGAAAAACATGAGGCACTCGTGCATTTTGATGAAATTTTGAAAGAAGCGGACGGTATTATGATTGCGCGTGGTGATCTTGGTATCGAGACTCCGGTAGCTCGTGTTCCCATTCATCAAAAAGAAATTATTGCAAAATGCGTTGTTGCGGGGAAGCCGGTTATTACTGCAACGGAAATGATGGGGTCTATGGAATTTAACCCACGGCCTACTCGAGCTGAGGTGTCTGATGTTGCCAATGCTGTTATTGACCATACGGACGCAGCAATGCTTTCTGGGGAATCCGCAACGGGTAAATATCCTATCGCAGTAGTTGCTACAATGGCAGAAATTATTGAGCAAACGGAAGAAACTCCACTTGATGTACTTTTGCCTTTTGAATCGTCGAGCAGAGAATCTGTACCATCTGCAGTGGCCGCTGCCGCTGTTTTACTAGCGCGCCATATTAATGCCAAGGCTATTTTAGTAACCACGCAATCTGGGTATTCTGCGCGTCAGCTTTCACGGTATCGGCCGGAAATTCCTATTTTTGCTGCAACTCCAAACGAGCGAACAATGCGTCAGCTATTGCTTTGCTGGGGCCTAACTCCATTTATGACGGAAGGGTATGGCAAGCCCGAAAAAATGATGCAAGAGGCGTTAGATATATTGCAAGAAAAGTTTCATATCTCGAAGGGCTCAAAAATAGTTGTGATGTCTGGATTACAGCAAATTGCAGAGGAAGAATACGACAGCAGTATTCGGGTGCGAGTAGTGTAGAACAAATGGTATGTGCTCTGGACTAATGGCAAAGCTTCGTCAATACTAAGGGCTGGGAGAGGTGGCCGAGCGGTTTAAGGCAACAGTCTTGAAAACTGTCGTATCGAAAGGTACCGTGAGTTCGAATCTCACCCTCTCCGCACAGTAATACTATCGGGCTGATTGAGCATCAAATTGAATGGAGAACGCAAGGTAAAACCTAGCGTTTTTTCATTTAGCTCACAGTTCTGAAGTAAGAAACCAAGAAATTGCCTTTTCTCTTCAACTTCAGAACTCATAAAAATCTCTTTTGCCCGTTTAGCTATATTTAGGGTCATATTTGCAGTGAGATAGAACTGCTCATCTGCATCAGAATGGTCCTGCATTTGTTCAAACAATTCAGCTTGCTTTTCCTTATACTCTCGTAGAAAGCTGTCATACATTTCATCTGTAATACGTCCATCAAGCTTGTCTTCATACATTTTCTTGATGCGAGCTTCATACTTGTCGTGCTCGGTCTTAAGAGCTGTTACATTTTTTCGGTAAAATCTATTCTCATTTTCTCCAATCTGTTTCAACCCTTCAGTTATTTCTTCAATCATCTGGTCTGATAACTTGAAACCATCCAGAACACCGTAAACCTGCTTCAGAAGCTCTACCTCTGGCACATATTCTCTCTTACAGTCCTTGAAGCCAGAACAGCTGTAATATGCATACTTGCCCTTCTTGAGCTGACCTCCGACAACACCTCCGCATTTACCACAGACAATAAGCCCTCGGAATACAAAGGGTTTGGAAGCATATTTGGTCGGCACTTTATTGTGTCGTTCCATTACCGCTTGGCACTTATCAAAGAGTGCCTTTGAGATGATTGGCTTATAGCCGTGTCGGTATCGTAAGTCGTGAGTTCGGGAATACGCATAGCCATAGTAGAAAGTGTCATTCAGGATTTTGAATATCATTGCGTGGTTTACCTTTCCGTTTATCTTGCTCCTGAAACCAAGTGCATACATTCGGTCTGCAAGTGTATTTACTGATACATCGCCTTTGGCATATTCTTCATAAATCCTAACAATGAGATGAGCTTTATCGTCTGGAACGACATCAACACGTCTGACACGCAAAGGATTATCATTGTAAATACTCTTGTAACCGATAGGCGGTGCTCCTGTTATCTCTCCATCTTCTCTCATTTTGTCGTGCTTCCTTTTGAGGTTATCGCTCAACTGAAGAACATAGCTTTTAGCGAACATTACTGCCATATCCCATCGCATAATATCGGAGCTATTGGATTTCTTATTGATAACAAGGTTTTCACGATAAAAGTGTAGCTCTACCTTTCCTTCTTTTCGGAGCTCATCAAAGATAACCGACTCACGAAAACCTCTTTGCAACCTATCTACTGTATCTACAACGATTGCAATTATCTCTTTTGATTTCTTAACTTCCTCTATGATTTCTTGGAACTTTTTTCTATATCCTTTCGTAGACGACTCCTTTAGCTTGAATGTTTTCCATTCATCAAGACCCTTGCTTTTGATGTAGTCGCCCATACGGAAAAGCTGGGCATCATTGCTGTCTTGGTTCTTATCGCTTTCTCTGGCAAGGATTATAGCTTTCATACGTATTGATAACGGTCCACAATTTCATCAATTGTTTCCTTCGTAAGTTTCTTGATGTCGCTAAAGTCATTCATATCCATAGAGAGCGATAGAAGAATACTCAACACCTCTTTCTTCTGCTCAACTGAAAGTCCTTCATTCGCAACAACGGACCATTGATAAATGGATGCTATATGTTCCCAGATAAGAAGTTCTGTTTCAGGGTCCTCATCCCTTTGGAAGTTTTCGAGAGTGCTATCAAGTGATGTTTTTTCTACTTCAGCCAATACCTGTTTGAAGTTTTTTACTCGTTCTATAAAGGCATCAGGCAATACGGGATGCCTGATAGGACCGTTCTGTATGTCCGCTACTTTCATTTTTCGGAATTGTATATGTGTTTTCATAGTTTTATTTAGTGCTTACCTTCTTCAGAAAAGCTTCAAAATCGCTCTTGCCTATACGGAACTCTTTTCCGATTTTATAAGCTTTGAGTTTCTTGGCTCCAATGTAGCGGTAAATGGTCATAATGTTTACGCCGAGAGTGTCGGACAAATCTTTTGCAGTGTAGAAATCTTTGGTCTTATTCATATCAGTCATTATACTTTACTTTTCTTTACAGTCAAAGCTTTCTTCTTTGCTATACCTCTCTTTATCCGTGCCGACATCTCAACTCTATGCATCTCGGCAAAAAGTGCTTGGATGCCAATTATGAGTTTTATCTGTTGTTCTGTGGTCATTTTATTTTACGCTAGTTTTATAAGGTTCAAACTTTTCAATTGAGCTGCCGATTTCCTTGAGCCAGCCGTGATACGTCTTCCTTGAAATCCCATCAAGAAACTTCAAATCCTCTGCTATCCGATACCAAGTTCGAGATGTTGCATAGCGTTCAATGACAGCTCTTGTGTCTCTAATGCCTTCCTTGCTCAAGACCCGAAGTCCTACAAGATACAAGGCATCCTTTGGTTTTATCTTTGGTTTGCTTTTGAAGATGGCATCAAGGGTTTTCTTCGGATTGCTTTCGGCATCGAACAAGAAAAGGTTTTTTCCTGCAATCAATTCGTTCCAGTAATTGAGAAGTATCTTCTGACATACTTCTTTCTTGAACACATCTTTGAAAGTAGGGTTTTCTTTCATCTTCAAACTCTTCAGGATGGCGTTCATTTTTACCTTCTTTGCAAGTCGAACTTCAATCCGTAATATCTCTTTCTTTTCTTCTTTGTTAAGGGTATCAAAGAGCGAAAGCTGAAGAGAGTTTTGGTCTTCATCCATTGCTCGCTTGTCAGGTTTCTTGAGGTCCTGCACTTTGTCGTAGACCACAAGCGAGTGCGAGTTCGTGTAGAACTGAAGTGAGTGTCCGCTATTCCTGAAGCTATCTCTGTTCAGGTCCATCTTCTTGCTGACATCAATCTTGTGAAGTTCAGTAATCACAAAACTGGAGGTATAGCCATTTGTAAGTTCAACATTTTTTGAAGGATGGAAGGCAGATACTTTGGCATTTCTCAAATCTTCGTGCTGGACCAGAACGCCCATTTCTTTCATTGCTTCGTGCAGATTATCTATCACTCTTTCAAAGTCCTTTTCTTCAACTTCATCTACGTTGTTTCCGTAAATCATCTTCGCTACCGAGAACTCAATCTTCAGCGGTATTTCATCACCTTTCCGTGTCATCCTTTTCATCAGGGTCATTCGTGGTTTGTATAGACCTTCTTTCTTGTCAGTTGCTGTCGGGTTGTTGACGCACTTTATGAGGTAGTTTCCTGCCTGCAAGAGAATACCTGCATTCGGCGTAAACGCCTCTCTTTTGAGCTTATAGGACCCTCTGGGTATGGTTAGTATTATGGTGTCCAACATATTCATTACATTTTTTATTCTGATAAGACAAAACTTCCTCGGCTTTAGTGATAATCGCTTTCTCAATATCCAAAGCCATATCTCTGTTTATGGGATGGAAGACATTGAAGTTCTTGCCGTTCAAGCTTTTGGTTGGATAAGTGATGCGATAACCGTTTCCGCTTAGCTTTGTATGTATGCCAATAGACCCGAGATACAAGCTGTTCTGTATGACAACGCTTGCCATAGCGACCAGTCCGTTATTCGGCTTGATTGGTATTACTTGTATTTCCGATATTTCCATATAGATGCGGGTTTATTCTTCTATCAACCTTGAGGAGTAATGCGAAAAACCCAAGCAAATTGTTTTGGTCGATTTCGCCAAGTTCTTTCATCGACCAGTCCTTTTTTATTTCTTTTTCGTTATTGTTTTCGGACATAAAACAACCTCAAGGTTGTGCCTTCAGGTTATTCCGATACCTATTTACAAAAGTTTATAAACTTATCAGGTCTTCAGATATTTCTTGTTTATTGAGATTGATTTCGTAGAAACCTCAAGGAAATCCTTGATTTTTGTGTCTTGTGCCACAATCCGATTGATTGCTTTTCCTGCCTGATAGACCTTGTTAGTGGAAATACTCTCATCAAAAGAGTAACCCCAATCTTCAAGCACTTCATCGGAAGCCCATACTTTATGCTCATCCTTAAAAAGCGTCCGCATCAACTTGTGAGGGTCGCTCTCTTCTTTCTTGGAAATCAGGATACTTTCATTCATAAAATAGAGAACACGCTTTGTATCGTCGAACTCAAGCTTGGAACCTTCTGTGTCAGCTTTGAGCAGTTCGGCAGTGATGTAGGTATGGACCCTTTGGGCATAGCTTTTGAAATCTTTTACACGGAAGAAAACAACTGTATCGTCAGCCATATCTCCTTTCCGTATCTTTTCCATTTCTCCTGCAACACCAATATAGTTGAGCCAAGCAAACTTCATCGTAGGGTCTTCAGCCACTTCTGATTTGAGCTCTGCTGTCATTTCTTCAGGTTCAAAGACAAGCTTTTTTACCAAAGGCAATTGATGCCAAGCACCCCACGGCTCAACCTGTTCTTTTCTTTGGACCTTTGTTTCTTCATCAGAAAGCTTTTCGTAGACAGGCGAAAAGGTAAAGTTCCCTTGGGGGTTATGATTTCGCTTCTTGTTGTTTTCAAACTCTTTTATTTCTTCTTCGTGTCCGCTTGCTTTCAAGCGTCTGGCAACATCGAAGAGGTCGCTATCGAGAGCATAGAGAGGGCTTGAGGACAGAATGCGACCATTCATTTGGTCCTGCAATTCCTGCATAGCTCTCATAATTGGCTGATATTTCTCGGCTATAAGTTGTGCTGATTTTATCGCAGGGGCACAATCCTTCATTACCTTTTGAGCAATTTCAGTCATCCTTTGGGCTGACTTCGTAAGCTCTTGAAAAGCTTGGCTGTTCATCTGCTCGTAGACCTTGTGGGTCAATGCACGCTGTCTTTCCAACGTTTCTATAAACGGTCGTGTCTGGGTCATCTCTTGGACCGTTTTCGTATATTGAGCCAAGCCACGGAAAAAGTCCCACTTATCAGTGAGATTTATGAAGCTCGCATATTGTTGCTCTATAATTTTGAGAGCTCTTTCGTTACGATTTTCCATTACGTTTTCGGCTTACTTGACGGTAGTTTACATCAAAATAGCCCAAAATACCCTTATTTTATGCCCTATTTACATATTGACAAATATGTTGTGTTATGCTATACTTATAGCGTAAATAAAGTTCTTTGAGAATGGGAAGTTGACTGCAGCTTTGAGGGCATTTATATGCTTTGAAAGCTGCAGCCAATGACTGGATGCACACAAACCCGAAAATAGGAGAACACAATGAAAACGTTCGTCGCTACACCAGAACCCACCACCATCGACCAAGAAATCCAAGTAAGCGGCTTGCGCTGCTTCTCGGAACGCAACTGGCGCGAGGCATTTCTCTACTACCTGAACGGTGTGTGGAGCAATAACCAAAGCGTAATGTATCGTCCGAAAATCAACCTCAACGGTTACACGTTGCGGCTTGACCTCGGCACGATGACCTATTACGCCTACGGTCGCCTCGACCACGGAGCACACGGCTCTGGGGATGCTCACGTTGAGCGTCTCTCGCGTGCACTGAAAGGGGAAACCTTGGAAGTGCTCTGCGGCCAGAACGAGGTCGAGATTGGTTTGATGCGGTTCATTCGGAATGACAGCATCAGTGAATTGGTCATTCACTTCCCGAAGTCCGCCAAGTTGTCTTTCAGCAAGACGACGAAGCGCGGCGAGTATATCGTCCACGGATGCGTGGGCAGTAACTACTTGCCGAATATGGAAGATGCTCGACGCTTTTACGGCCTCGACTACTGACATATTGACCACGGTGGCACTCTCCACCAACACCTACTGAAAAGAGGTGCGACACTTTTCAAAACGCAGATTGCTTCGGCACTCTGCGTTTTCCTTTTATATCCTTTCCAAAGTGCAGAGATAAGCCAAGATACCAGCTTCTTCACACGTTGTTATTCTCAAACCTGCTTTATTTGCCAGTTCTTCCAACTGCTCTTTAGTGAACTGCTCTGAAGTATGTGCCCCAACGCTTTCATCAAAGGTTACATATCCATCTTTTACTTTTGTTATCGGAACTTCAATCTGTTTATACATTTCCAATCTCTTTTCAAGAGCTTTATCAGAGTAGACGCTTATGATGATTTTACCGTTCTCTTTCGTAACCCTTTTCATCTCTTCAAGTGCTTTTACTTTTTTATCCGCAAAATTGACCAGCGTCATCATCAAAATCGTATAGTCAAAGGTGCCTTCTGTGAAAGGAAGATTGAAGGCATCAGCTTGCTGTATATCAACTGAAGGGTAATCCTTGAGGTTTTCCTTTGCATCCTCAACCGCTTTCATATCACTATCAATCCCTGAAACGTCCTTTGTAATATCAAGCAGTGAAATGATGTTCCTTCCATCGCCACAACCTATATCCAAAACCTTTGAATTGCTTGAAATATGGCTATGCAGGTAGTCCTTTTCCTTCTGAAAGAGGGTCTGGTATTCGGGTATTGGATGTTCTATCACTCGTTCCCAGAAATCTATATTTGTAGACATTATCAAAAGGGTAACAAAAAAGTGGCTATAAATCTACCTCCTTTACTTTCCAGTCCTATTGTGCGAGATTAGCCCCATAGAAAGGAGGTGGTTTAGTTGAAAGTAATCAAAGCTCTTTTAGGCGCACTAGCAATCACGGCAGTATCTTGTCTTTTCCTCACTCTTACGAGAGGGGTCCCTACCACAGAACAGCTTCTGTGGAATGGCGGACAGATGTTCGTCGTCGCATTCGGAGTGCTCCTCTACTACGAGTTCTCAAACAAAAAGCAGTCCTGACCAAGTCCAACCACACAGGGGTTCTGACTTCGGTTGGGACTTTCTGTTTTATATGGAAAAATGTTACCCTTGTATTTATGAACGAACAGGAACTTATCAAAGAGCTTCAACTCATCAAAGGTCGTAATGAGCGTGTGGAAATGGATAAAGCTTGGGAAGTAAGCTGGACCAGAAAGTTACTCATAGCCGTTATTACTTACATCGTTGCCAGTGTCTGGCTTTGGGTTATAAACGAAACCAGCATCTTTTTGAAAGCAGTAGTGCCTACAGTCGGTTATCTACTTTCAACCATCTCAATTCCATATATCAAGAAGCTATGGCTAGGTTCGCAAAGGAAGGCATAAACATAATCTCTTGCCTTACTTCCTTCCAATTCACAGTTCTGAACGCATCTAACCACTCCCGCAGAAAGAAACTTCCGAATCCGAAAGGTGGGAAGAAGCCCGCGCCGAAGGCGCGGGAGTGGGCAAAAGAGCCCGTCGCTCCGCGACGAATTGGGACGGGACGGGCGTGGCGAACTGAGCGGATTTGTCCTTGTTTCATATCTAAAAACTATTTATATGTTCAAACCAAAATATTTTCTATACGCGCGCAAATCGACGGAAGATGATGACCGTCAAGTGATGTCTATTGAGGCACAGCTTTTTGAACTGCGTGAATTGGCGCGTAAAGAAAATCTTGAAATTCTTGAGGAATTTCAAGAGTCGAAAAGCGCAAAGACACCTGGGCGCGAGGTGTTCGGCGAAATGTTTGCGAAAATTGAAAAGCTGGACGGTGTCGGCATATTGGCGTGGCATCCCGATCGCCTCGCGCGTAACAGTATTGACGGTGGACGAGTCATTTACGCCGTAGACACTCGCAAGGTTGTGTCTTTGCGCTTTCCGACATTTTGGTTTGAACCAACCCCGCAAGGGCTCTTTATGTTGCAAGTGGCGTTTGGGCAATCTAAATATTACTCGGACAATCTATCTGACAATATCAAGCGCGGCGTCCGCCAAAAATTGCGACGAGGCGAATGGTTGAATTTAGCTCCCTTTGGCTACAGCAATAATCCGAAGGTGAGAAATATTGAACCTCATCCGACAAATGCTCGCTTGGTTACTCTAGCGTTTCAAGAATACGCCAAAGGGTCGCATACTTTTGTTTCGCTCGCGCAATTTTTGGCGGACTTGAATGTGTTGACTCGAAACGGAACGCCACTTGCCAAAGTTTCCATCAAACGACTTTTGACACATCGTGCGTATCTCGGGTTCGTCAAACATGGTGGCGAATGGTTTGATGGAAACTTTGAGCCAATTATTTCTCCGCAATTGTTTGAAGCCGTGCAGAAAGTATTGCAAACGAAAGAAAGGCCGCGCAAAAGGAAAATCAAGCATGATTTTCCTTTCACTGGACTTTTTCGATGTGGCGAGTGTGGCGGTATGATTTCCGCACAGTGGGCGACTGGAAAATCTGGTGGTCGCTATCGGTATTATCGGTGCTCGAAAAAGCGCGGCCACTGTTCGCAGGCGTATTTACAAGAAAGCGAACTTACGCGGCAAATCTGTGCACGGCTTCAAACAATCTCGCTTTGCGATCGCTATACCAATTGGATGTTGGACAAAGTGAAAAGTTGGGAGCGCGAGGAAATTGGAGCGTCGCAAAGCGAGGTTCAAAATCTTTCTGATGGAATCAAAGCGAACGAGGAGCGCATGGAAAAACTGCTCTCGGCGTATCTTGATGGCGATGTGCCAAAAGAGGTTTACTTGAAACGAAAAGATGTTCTCATGCGCTCTCTCGCGGCTTTGAAGGAGCAAATGAAAGATTTTGAACGCGGAAGAAATAATTGGGTCGAACCCTTGCGGGAATGGATTTTAGATACGAAACAAGCCAATTTTTTGTCCTCCTCCTCTGATTTGTACCAAATCAAGTCGTTCGTCCAAAAAATCGGAACGAACCCGCTGGTTCGTGACAAATCCGC
>JAQBWN010000018.1 GCA_027624555.1 bacterium
CAGGATTTCTTTCAATCTCTTCAAGGGAATGAGGAATAACTACTCCGTTATCGGCATCAGATATATGCCAACTATCGTTTATGGTATCTGCGCGTACGGTGGTGACTACATGGCCGTTGAGGCCTACTATGTGAGCATCAAGGCCATTTTTTCGAAAGATTTCAGTAGTAATGATGGCGTGTTGGGAGCATAGTCCTATACCGCGTTCAAGGGCCTTTTCAGCATCGCAGTACTCATACATTTTATATATCGATGGTGCGATGAATTTTCCTGCCCATATAAGATAGTTTTCATAAATAGGTACTCGAATGTGGTAGGTGTTTGCCTTTTCCGCATCCCAATAATGAAGCATTGCTTGGTTAACAGTATTGGTAACCCGATTAATATATTCGTCAGCTGATTGGGGCGACCTGACTAAAATATCGCGTGCTTCCTGATATGTGACAATGGCTCTATGCTGAGGAAAACCTGCTGTAACTTGGGTTATTTTCGGGTTGCGAAGAGGTAGAAAAAATCCTGCAATATTAATGAGAAGAAGTATTATTCCTATACTAGCGCTTATGTATGTAATAGGTTTAATCATGGCTTATAGTGGGTGAGTTACCGTCTAGATAATTCTTCCACTGTTTGCTTATATTGTGCAAGGCGTATTGTTTCCCCATGGTATTTTTGCCATTTGCAGATAGTTGATTTGCGAAAGCATTATCAGAGACTAACGTGGATATAGTGTCTGAGATGCATTTCGTATCCTTAGCTGGGCATAATAAACCCGTTTCATTGTGGGTAATAAGTTCGCGATTTTCTGGGATATCTGTAGTTATAACGGGAACTCCGCTCGCCATAGCTTCCATGATTGCATTGGACATTCCTTCGAAAAGGGTAGGGAGAACAAAAATATTAGAAATCTTAAAAAGGTTGGAGATATCAGTTCGTTTACCTAAAAAAATAATATTTCCTTTGGATTGGTACTTCGTAATTTGATCTTCAAGGTTTTGTCTCTCTGGTCCGTCGCCGATTAGGAGAAGTTTGGTGTTTGGTCGTCCGAGAGACTCGAAAGCCTCTAGGAGATAGCGGTGACCTTTGTTGGCAAGAAGATTGGCGACGCAGATAATAACAAAGTCTTCTGGTTGTACGGAAAGAGATTTCTTCAACCCTGGATCTGGCATTACGGTATCAAAACATGCGACGTCGATACCATTGGGAATAACGGTGATATTTGTTGGTTGTACGCCAATGTGGTTAATATAGAAATTTTTAACCGCCTCAGAATTTGCGAGGTATTTGCTGACAAGTGGCCTGGTAAGCCATTCCAGTACGCGCGCAATAATATACCTGGGATGATTATATGTGGTGCGAAGAAAGGGGATTACAGGCCCCTGTGCGACTCCGCGAAGAACAACACGGCCGAGCATGTCGGCGTGGAAGAGATAGGTGATAACAACCTCGGGGTTTTCTTGTTTGATAATTTTTCGCAACCGCTTAATGCCGGCAAAATCGAAAAAGTTGGTACAGTGAATACAATCAACTGAAATGCCCGTGGAAACAAACTTCGGAGCAAGTTCCCCCGGTTCTTTTAAGGTTATTATGAAGTGCTCGAATTCGGTGAGACGAGGCAGCGTTCGTAGGAGCATGTTTTCGCAACCTCCATTGCTGAGTGACTGTATAATATGAAATACTTTTTTCTTTTCTTGCCTCATTCGTGCGTAGCAATGCAGGTTATGCCTGCCTCCGGATGTTCGAATGCTTGAATATCTTTGAGGGAAGCCTCGGAATACCATCGCCGTATTTCTTCAACATAGTAATAGTTACTTTTTGGCGTTGCAATAACATCAAATGCGTCGTTCAGTTTCATGTTAAATGGAAAGTTCGCATAGTAAGCGAACGGAAGTTTCGCAGCAAGGGATTCAAATCCTATTTTTTCGATGAACTTGCCAAAAAGATTGATGAGATGGACGCCGAGTCCCGGAATATAAGATAGTTTGAAGAGAAGCGGCTTGGGGAGCGTTTTAAAAATATTGCGCAGGGGCTCATAAAAATACAGAGCACGAGTATTATTTCTCCTGTTGTATACCCATATAACCATTTCTCCCCCCTTTTTTAGAACTTTCGGGAGTTTGAGGAAGCCTTGTTTCGGCTGAGGGAGGTGGTGGAGTACTCCGATAGAATATGCCAGGTCGAATATATTCTGAAAAGGCATCGCGTATATATCCGCCTGAACAATGCAAACATTTTCAATATCTTTTGTGAGAGCAAATGCTACTTCTACGCTTTCTCCCAAATCGGTTCCAAATGAAACCGTTGTGCCAGATAGTGCTGCCCATTTTGTGAATCTTCCTGAGCCGCAGCCAATATCCAAAGTACTTTTACCGGCAATATTATTTTCTGTTACGTATGGCCCCGCAAAGTGGTAAAAGTTATTCTTTTCATAGTTGTTTTCCTTGTATATATGTTTCCATTCATATGCGAAGCTTTCCGCCGTTATTTTCTGGTGCTTAAGGAACGCGTCTACGTCATGAATGCTATCGATAGCATTTTGCCACTCCGTGCGTACGTGTTCAGGTACATGGTTTTTATATCGCATAAAAAACTCCTGACGAGTCTGAAGCATGTTTTTCTTTAACTCATCTACTAAAACGCGAGGTATGCCGCCTATGATTGGGTACCAGGTTGTTTCTGTTAGTAGGATCCCCGCAACTACATGGTCGCCGGATTCCTCCAGAATTACTAGATCAAAAGGACTACTTGTGATGGGATCTAATAGGTATCCCAAGAATTTCTTACGCATATTACGTTATGTATGTCATCGGTTAAGTATAAGTCTAATCGAAATATTCCTCAAACCAGAGTTCAAGGGTTACAAGGGCCCAAATATGATACCCAAAATCGATTTTTGATGACACATGTTTATTGAGTAACTTTTTTATAGCATCTTTTTGAAACAGTCCACGACTTACCGCTTTATCCGATAATAATATTTTATACGAATATTCTTTGAGCTCATTTCGAAACCAAGAATGAATAGGAATGCCAAAACCCATTTTAGGACGATACATTACTTCATGTGGAATGATATTCTCAAGTGCTTTCTTAAGGATGTATTTTTTGTTATTCAAGCCTTTTAATTTAAGGCTAAATGGGATTTTTGCGGTTAGTTCCAAAAATTCATGATCAAGAAAAGGAGAGCGCCCCTCTAAAGAAACGGCCATAGTGTCAATATCTACTTTCGTCATTAAATCGCTGGGTAGGTAGGAGGTAAAATCCGCGTATACTGCTTGTTCCACTTGATTGCTGCTTCCAGATTCTTTGAAACGCTCCGAGATGACAGTATAGGAGTCGCAGTCCTTCATTTGTTCCTTGAAGTCGTCAGTGTAGAGCTCTGCCTTCATTTCGTTTGTAAAATAACAAATATAATCCACATATCGATAGCTGTATGGCTTTGAAAGGCTGCGAGCGAAACGATGTACCCGATCAAAGAATGTAGTTTGAAATAGATGTGCTGCAAGTTTCGCAAGAGGAAGAACAACAAGTTTGTGGAAGGGAAGAATTTTGTCATACAGAAGCGCAAACTTATGAACGCTATATCGTCCATATCCAGCAAAATTTTCATCTCCTCCATCGCCGTTAAGCGCTACAGTTACATGCTCTCGTGTTAATTTTGCAACATAATACGTTGGCAAGGCGCTTGAATCCGCATACGGCTCTTCGTATTGGCGAACAAGCATTGGGAGAAGATCTATAGCATCGGGCTTTACAATAAATTCGGTATGATCTGTTCTAAACTTTTTTGAGATTGTTTTGGCAAATTTTAACTCGTTAAACTTTTCGTCTTCGAAGCCGATAGAAAACGTTTTAATGGGAGTTTTAGAGTTTTTCGCCATTAGGGCAACAATCGCACTAGAATCTATCCCCCCAGAAAGAAATGCACCAATAGGTACGTCCGAAATCATTCGAAGTTTTACTGATTCTTCAAGCTTATTGATTATACGTTTCTTCCACTCATTTTCGGAAAGATTAAGTTTTTTAGAATAATCGAGCTTCCAGTACCGTTTCTTTTCTAGTTTTCCTGTTTTTACATCAAGAAACAAATAATGAGCTGCTTCCAGTTTTTGAATATTTTTGAACCCTGTTAGGGGCGCGGGAACATACTGAAGTGTTAAATAATGATGAATAGCCGTATAATCAGGTTCTTTGCGATACTCGGGTTGAGTGAGAATTGCCTTGAGTTCTGATGCAAATATGAAGAGACTATTGTCGATATAATATTTAAATGGTTTTTTTCCAACTCTATCCCTGGCGCAAAAAAGAGTTTCTTCTTGTTCATCGTAAATGGCGAATGAAAACATGCCACGCAAATGATCAAGACACTCTTTCCCATATTTATCATAGAGGGCGAGTATAACCTCCGTGTCGGATTTTGACCTGAAAACATATCCTTCTTTTTTCAAGAGAGATCGTTTATCTTCAAAGTTATATATTTCGCCATTGAATACAATCTCATAACGATCCATATAACGCATCGGCTGGTGACCGAGCGGGGAGAGGTCGATAATGGAGAGGCGTCTGTGACCGAGTCCAACTTTTTTATCGGGAGAAAGATAAACACCACCATCATCGGGCCCACGATGCCGGATAGCCTGATTCATCCGTTCAATATCGGCGACCGAGACTCTTTTTTCTGTGAATGATATTTTACCTGTTATTCCGCACATTATTTTTTCTTCCAAATATAAACTCTATCACTGTCATTATAGACCAGGTCATAACCTTCTCTGAATTTACTCAAATCGGCATCGTAGAAATTTGCTGTTTTCCACCATTGCCGCTTGCCGTAGTAGCCACTAAATTTGTCTTTGGAATACAATACATACAAGTTATTTTGATCATGTACAAACTCTGTAGTTGCAGGACTGTTAACCAATTTTTCCTTATCAATTTCCTCATAGTATTTTTTTAGGCTGGAATGAAGAGAGTTAAGTTGATTGTTGCCTGGATTATGGAAGTTCTCGCTGATTAGCCTCGTGATTTCTCCATATATGCGTTGGCTTGTGGGAGCTCTTTTATTTTGAGGTTCTGTGCGAAAGAATGAGGCATGAGGTACAACAATATTTCGCTTCGCAAAATACGTTACCATGGGTCCATTGCTGATTTGAGTGATAAAAATCGCGTTGTGCGAAGTGTTTTCTTTCATCCATTGTGCCGCACGATACTCCCGCTCGCTTGTGTAGCCTCTTTTTTCCTTTGCGACATGAACAGAACCGCCAATGCCGATCAAAAGCAAAATAAGTATTGTTGGATACGCAAATTTTTCCTTAGCTCGTGGTATTCGAACAAAAACAAAGGGTACGAGCACGAGAAGTGAAAGTGATATCATTGGCCAAAATCTATCTGGCAATGTTGGATAATTAATGCGCGGAAGGAGTTCTGCGAATACTAGCCCCGCGATAAGAATAAAAGAAGCTATGCTTTCTACCGGATGTATCTGCGTATTTTTATGCAGTCTCCGGATTACGGAAATCGGATATGCAAACAAGACGAGCATGATCATTGGGCTCAGAGAATATGCATAATATTTCATGCTATCTAGAGGTCCGTTCCATCCTAGATTATTATTGTCTAGATTGGCATAGGTTCCCAGAAACCACCACTTCCATTGGAGTTCACCAATGATTAGTCCTATGAATTGCTGTATGGAGTATAGGATGTACGGGAGCACTGGAAGACGTTGAATATTTATCAGAAGAACAATAGTCCCAATAGCCGAGGCGAACAAAGCAAGTAATTTGTTTGCAGTACTGAGTTTTTTGTAATAATGATGAAATATGAAAAGAGTATTGATTAAAAATAGAATCCCAAAAAATTCATGGAAGAACAAGCCTGCTGTTGCAATAATCGTTGAAAATATCAAGTTTCGCTTTTGTCCCGCAATGCCCATGCCAAGATAATATATAAAGGGCAATATAGCGGACATGAAGATAACGTGTGGACGGACATAGTCAATTTCGAGGTTAATGACTGGAACTGATACAAATGAAAGTAGAATTAAATACTTGGTAAAAGAAGATTTGAGCCCTACTATTTTTGTTATTTGGTAAAGATAGTACATTCCTGGAATGTGAATTAGAACCATTCCAAATTTAAATAAGTTGTATGGCGAAATATCGGAGATAAGGGATACATAGCTCGCCAAGAGGGTAAAAAATGGTCGTAGAGTAACAGAAAACACGTTGCTAGATATAATTTCTTCAACTTTCACGATGTCGGCGTAGCCATCAATCTCTGGTACAAATTGGTACGCAAGTGTGGTAAGCACATGGACAAGTAAAAATACCCCGATACCGAATAGGAGATACTTTTTATCAGAAGCGTCACTGTTAGGGGGGTCGGAATCTTTGAGAGTTTTCAAAATGGAAAATAATGCGACAACTGCAATTGCTATAATAGCGCTTGTAAGGCTTATGTGTCCGTATAATGCCTTGGTAACACCAAAATAAATCGGTACAAAGAAAAAGATAGTGAATACCGGAGCTGCTATAAGGTTGCCAAGCAACGTTCCCTTGCTGTCAAAGATATTTTTAATGGCAAATCCTGGAATATAGATAGCAAGGAAGAATCCGCTTATGTGAAGAAGTGTGCGCAGGTGTAAAAAATAATCCAAGAAAAAAGATATGCCAAAGGCCAGAAGTGCGAAAATAATAATTATATTTTTTTTATTGAGCATATGGAGCGCTAAAAATCTTTTCATACGCATGTATCGAATTCTCCCAAATAAATTTTGCAGAGACATCTTTCTTTGCATTGCTCGAATACAGTAGGCGCTGTTTATCGTTCCCAATAAGATTCACAAGATTTTGCTGAATACGGCTTTCGGATGCTTCCGAAATAAGAATTCCATTGTTACTGGTTATAACTTCATTGGCACCTTCGTTTGGCGTAGCTAGTATGGCACATTCGCAATACATTGCTTCTAATAAGGAAGTAGATAATCCTCCGCCTGGCAAAGAAGAGTGAAGGTAAATATCACTCGCTTTGAGAATTGCAATTACTCTTTCTCTTGGAATGCTGCCCATCATTTCTATCGGCAAATGTAAGGTAAGCAACTTGAGCCGTTTATAGTCCTCACCATCACCCATAATAAGAAAGACTATTTTTGATTGAACATGTATTGGCAAATTTTGAATTGCTGCTATAGAGTTTTCAATCCCTTTCCACTTATATAATCGAGCAGCAGTACTAATGATGATTTTGTCTGAATACTTTTCTGCAATTGCTTTGTCGGGATCAATACTATCAATGCTCCTAAAGTCGATTCCACGATAAATGATCGGTGACGGCCTTTTATCAAACTTTGCCACAAAGTCTTGAACAGCATGGGATATAGAAATATTTACGTCCGAAAAAATAAATATCACTTTGCCAAAAGTGTGATCATAGGCCTTTGCAATTATTGACTTACTCAAGCTCGAGAGCTGAACAAAGCCAGACCCATGCTCTATGTGAACATAAAGCACCTTTTTCATTTTTGCGTAAACCAATGCGAGCAGAGAGGTGAGAAAGAAGCGAGTCCTAGATAAGACTACGTCAAAATCTGAACGAAAAAGAGTTACGAGCATCTTCCAAAATGAAATGTCCCAAAATTTTGGAACTGGGTAGTTTGGAATAATTTCAAATGCTGGAAAACGAATAATTTTCACTCGACCATATTTAATTTCTTCTAAAAGCTCCTGGGGGGGAATGTTTGAAGTGAAAACAGTAATATCTGCTCCATGAGTAGCTAGGTTTTTGTTGAATTCGTCACTATGAGTTTCGAGCCCTCCAATATGTGGGGGATAATAGGGACAAAAAACTAGAACTTTCATTTTTTTTCTTGAGGAAGTTGTTTAAGTGCTTCTTTCCTTGTTAATTTGGAAATATCTTGCTCAATACGTTCAATGACAGACAATATCTTAAAAATCATCAGAAATGCTAATAGAAAACCAATAAGAATAACTGCATTTATATTTCCTTCTAATCCGATAAACTTCGCAAGTATATTAGTAAATTCTGGAAACAAGGCCACGGTAGCCATTCCGCCCCAAACAAGTATTCGCACTGCTAACTTCAAAAAAGACTGCCCTTCACCACGGCGTAAAAATTTTTGAGTACCGGCATATATCATAAACAAGGCAATACCAACTACTGCAATCTGATAGAACTGGAGACTTATGGGTTGCATATAACTGCTTATGATAACCTATTTAATACCATTTTGTACACTGTTTTTATGCCGTTTGTAATATTTTGCTTATGGACTTTGTTTTTGGAATACTCCGTATAAACAACAGAAATTGGCACTTCCTTAAAAATAAGCTTATGAAATGCTATGAGGTAAATTATTTCACTTTCATACTCATAAGAATCCGACTTTGTATCAAGAAGTTGGCATGCTTTGTGGGAGTAGGCTCTAAGCCCGGATTGGCTGTCTTTTACCCGAATACCTGCATACATGGTAGTTATTCCATTTGCAATAAAATTATGACCAATTTTATACCAGGGCATCGAAGTGCGCACAAATGGGCGGTACCCAAGAACAGCGTCACATTCGCCTTGCAGGATTGGTTCAACAAGTGCGGTAATGTCAGTAGGGAAGTGCTGGCCATCTCCGTCGATAGTAACCACAACATCTGCGCCTAGTCGGCTTGCTGCTACTATGCCTGTTCTTGTAGCGGCGCCTTTCCCGCGATTAAGTTTATGTGTGATAACTACGGCTCCGGCAGCCTTGGCTACTGCCCCCGTAGTATCGTTAGACCTGTCGTCTACTACAAGTACATTTTTATACCCACATTGCAATACATCCTGAACTACTTGTCCAATCTTTTTTTCTTCATTAAGTGCGGGAATGACAATATATACACCGTTCATACAATAGAATATACTATAGACCATGAAACGGGTATATAGAGAGCATTGTATTGTTTTTTTGGCGTTTCTATTGCTTGCTGTTTTTATGACGCTTCCCGTTGTTTTGCACATGAATTCAAACATTGCAGGGAGTGGTGGCGACCCATGGCAAACTATGTGGCGTTTTGAGGAAAAAGCGGCATCTGGTATTTCTGGTTTTTTAACTGATATTTTTGGTCTGGGTGAGGCGCGACTTGCAAATCTTTCCGTTTGGCCATGGATGCCGATACATCTACTATTTGGACAGCCACTTGCGTACAATATTATTTGGATATTACATTTTGCGCTTGCAGGGTATGCGATGGCGCTGCTTATAAAAACTCTTACTAACCAGGCAAGTATTTTGCGCTCAGCGCCACTGCTTGCAGGATTGCTCTACATGTTTATGCCTTTTCATGTTGCTCATAGTCTTGGGCATTTTGGCGCGATGCAACTTCAGTGGATACCGTTTATTGCAGTTGCTGCGATTTCTTTTTTTCGAAATCCCCGTGTATTTTCTGCCGTTGTGCTAGGATTACTTCTAACCGTACAGGCATGGACAGAACATCATTATATTGTTTGGATTGCGCTGTTTGGGATTATTGTGGGGGTTGTGTATAGAAAAGAATTGAGGAATCGTTTCTCCCACCCCCTCCAACTCCCCCTTGAAAAGGGGGAGAGGACGTCGACTCCTCCCCTTTTCAAGGGGAGGTTGGGTGGGGTGCTTGTGAGCTTGATCGTTTTATTTATCATCCTCATTATCGGCGTCATTTTCCCATTTATTCCAACTATAAGGCTAGCATTTACGAATAGTGACGCGCTTGAACTCGGAACCGTGCAGACGATTCGTTTCTCAGCAGACTTGTTTTCATATGTCGTACCCCCGTCGTATCATCCTATTTGGGGGAGTGTGTCTCACGGCCTATTTGGGAAATTTTTCACTGGTAATGAGGCTGAAAGCGTGCAGTATCTTGGAATAAGCGCGCTACTTGCGATTCTCTTTTTTCATAAACATATTCCAGTAAAGCAAAAAAGGCTATGGATACTTACCACACTGTTTTTTGGAATTATGAGCCTGGGACCAGTTCTGCATGTATTTGGAAACATAACGAGCATTCCGCTTCCCTATGCACTAATTGATGAGCTTCCTGTTTTTTCTGCAATTAGGGTCATTGCGCGTGCGGGGGTGATGGTTAGCTTTGCAACATCAGTTCTTTTTGGTTGGGTTATTGCGACAAATTCTATCCGACCACGTGCTTCGTACATAATTGCTCTTGTTATTTTACTGGAGTCTTTATTTATTCCATTTCCGATGCAATCTGCAAAACTTTCGCCAGTATACGAAGCAGTACAAGATATTTCCTGGTCAAATATTATTGAAATCCCAGCAGCTACAAATTATACAGCTGCGTCTCGTGCCTTATATGCGATGCGGCGGCATGGGAAAGAGATTCTTGGCAATATCGCGCTAGAGCGTGGACAGGATGAGGATGCAAATAGTCTTGTAAAATCTACACCGAGCATTCGTCAGTTATTGTATTTACGAACAACAGATCTTGCTGAAAATCGAAAAGAATTTTTTAATCAAGATTTACTTGAAACACTTCCTGATGCAATGAAATACCTAGATACACATGCAATTATTATTCATACTGATTCGCTATCGGATTTGCAGTTGAAATCCGTAACAACATTTTTAGAAGAAAAATCTGTTTTTACAAAAAAGTCATTCGACGATGCTGTTCTTTATACTCTCGATACATCAAGAAAATATGACACAGACGGGATCTTTATGATTCGCGGCCAAGGTTGGACGGGGGTAGGATATGACCCGAAGAAGGAAAGTGTATTTGCAGAAATCCCCAGAGAAGCACGCATGAAATTTGTAAACATGAACGAATATTCCGTTTCTATTGAGTTGCATTTTGACCTGGCGCCAGAATCTCAAGGAACACTTGAAGTGCAAAAGATATTTACGGTGGCTCCTGGCGAGTTTGAAATTGTTTTAACGCATTCAGGAGAAGGAAAAAGTATTATTATGAATCCATCGTTTAGCGTAACCGTACCCTTCGACGCGGCTCAGGGTAAATCTGCAGATTTATGAACATCCTCATGATCAATTTTGAATACCCTCCGCTTGGTGGGGGTGGAGGAGTTGCTACACACGATATGGCACATGAATTATCCAAACGCCACACTGTGCATGTGTTAACTACTGCTTTCAAGGGGCTTACTCCTGAGGAAACAATAGAAGGGGTTGTTGTACATCGTGTGCCGGTGCTCGGAAGGCTTTCTCTGCCTACCGCAACATTTGTTTCTCTTATTACGTTTGCACCAGCCGCCTTCTTTGTTGGAATGCGAATTATGAAAAAAACAAAGTTTGATGTTATATATGCGCAGTTTGTGATTCCTTCCGGGCTTCCTGCTGCTTGGCTTTCTAGATTATATAAAGTCCCTTTTATATTGACGTTTGTTGGAGGGGATATTTATGACCCATCCAAAGGTATATCTCCTCACAGACACTGGCTGCTCCGAGCTGTTATTCGATGGATTGCGTCTATTGCAGATGCTCGCACGGCAATTTCTACAGATACCAAAACGCGAACTATTGAACTTCACAGAGTGAAGGAGCCTATCACTGTAGTGCCCATTGGTTTGACGCCACAACATACTCCAGAAGCATCACGGTCAACATTTGATTTTGCAGATGAAGACATTATTTGCGTATCTATTGGTCGGCTTGTTCCTCGAAAAGGGTATGATATTTTACTTGCTGCGTGGAAGGAAGTACCACGCGCAAAACTAGTCATCATAGGAGATGGGCCCTTAAAATCTCAATTAGCTGCGCTTATAGAAGAATGCGGGCTTTCTGAAAGAGTGCGGCTCATGGGGCAAGTGGATGAAGAGACAAAGTTTCAATTACTTTCTCTTGCGGATATATATGTATCTGCGGCTCAACATGAAGGATTCGGAATTGTATTTCTTGAGGCAATGCGTGCTGGGCTTCCAATTATCGCTACGAACGATGGCGGGCAAACAGATTTTTTATCAGACGGGGAGCACGCGCTACTAACTGCGCCTCATGATATAGACGCTATTACGCGGGCAGTAAAGAAACTGATAGATCAGGTAGAGCTCCGCACTGCAATGGGCCAACGTAACAAAAAAGCGGTGGAAGCATATTACCTAGAACATACAACTGCACGTATTGAGCAGATTCTTACAAAAACAGTACATAACTATGAATATAACCATTGAAGCACGAGCTCTGTCTGCGGCAAGCGGCGGAGTAAAAACATATACCCAGGAATTGCTGAAAAATCTCCTTTTACTACACACAGAAGAAAAACTTGAATTCATATATGGATCCCAAAAGCTCATGGGGAGCTTTCCGGGTGTACGAGAAGCAGTTATTCCGCTTTATTCCGACGTATTATTGCCACTATGGATGAACACGGTGTCGAACCATGTTGCGAAACAAAAACCAAACGTAGTGCATTATACAAAAGCAGCGATTCCAAAAAAGAAGAGCGCTCCTACTGTTGTTACTATATATGATGTAATTCCGATTTTATTTCCTGAGACACAGTCTATACTCAGGCGATACTATTGGGCTCGCGCTCTTGCATACGCAGCGAAGAAGTCTGACCATATTTTGACTATTTCCCAGCGCAGCAAGCTGGATATTATTGAACATTTTGGAGTGAGTGAGGAAAAAATAACAGTAACGCCGTTAGCAGTTGATCTTACACATTTTAAACCAACGCTCGCCTCCTCAACACCAGGTGTTGGCGCCTTAACACCTGGTGTTTTCCCGGCGAGCAAACCGTATATATTATTTGTAGGCACGAAAGATGCGCGCAAAAACATATCTTCACTAATAAGAGCATTTGCCCATATCTCACATCAAATTCCACATCAACTGATAATCGCCGGCAGACCAGCTAAAAAGGAAGATAATTCAAAGCAGATTGTCCAAGAATTACGATTGCAAAATCGTGTAGAGTTTCGTGAAGATGTGTCGTATGCGCAGTTGCCAGCATTATATAGTGGTGCAGATGTTTTCGTATGGCCGTCAATCTATGAAGGGTGGGGATTCCCCCCGCAAGAAGCTATGGCATGCGGAACGCCAGTAATCGTGAGCGACGGAGGGCCGCTGCCGGAGGTGGTTGGAGATGCTGGAATCGTAGTGCCGTTGGGACTGGGCCCCCACTTCGCTCGCGAGCTACGTGGGGCGCAGCGGGATGACGGGTTCGTTGAGAAACTTGCTCATGAAATGCTGTCGCTTATACAAGACGATGCACGCAAGCAAGACTTAATTCAGCGCGGGCTTGCACACGTGAAAATGTTTTCGTGGAAAACTGTGGCAGAAAAAACATGGGATGTTTATAAAAAAGTAGCCCTATGAAAACGATTGGACTCATTACAAATGCAGGGAAAAATTCTGGTGTGGGGTCGAGAGCGTTTCAACTATATCGTCAGATTGGTAAACAGGAAGATATTAAACTTTCGCTTGTCATGCTGGATGGGAATGAACGTATACTCACGACTCATCCTCCCACCCCCTCGGGCCCCACTTCGCCCAAGGGCTACGCGGGGGGCACCAGGGGGAGAGGCTCGCTCATGCGTTTACCCGGAATACTGAATGCAAAAAGTATTTCTTGGATTCGCCTCGCAAAGCATATCCCTCAGTTTGATATATATGACCTCTCGAATCAAAGCCTTTCATTTATTGCAAAAAAACGTCACCCTAGTATTGTTACTGTTCATGACATTGTTGAACTGACCGACCCGCAAGATTCTGGGGCACAAATTCTGAATAGATATTTATTAAGTGGAATTACACACGCCGACAGAATAGTCGCGGTATCAGAATATGCAAAAAAAAGCATTCAAGAATATTTCGGCATTGCACAATCAGCCATCACTGTTATTCCCAATGGGGTAAATGAAGGGTATTTTCCCATTCCTAATTTTGCGTCATCTATAGCGTTTACACAGCTCAAGGAAGAGTACAAGCTTGGAGAAAAAAGCCCAATTCTTCTCTCGGTTGGGTCTGAACACCCCAGAAAAAACATGCAGACAACGTTGCATACTGTTGCTCTGCTAAAGAAACAATTTCCTGAAATAGTACTCCTGAAAGTTGGTGACCCCGGGGTACTTTCTGGCAGGAAAAAGACACTTGAGTTTATTGACGAACTTGGTCTTCAGTCGAATATAAAATTTTTAGGCAATATATCAGAGGAGCGTCTTAACGAATTGTACAACATAGCAGATGCGCTCCTCTTTCCTTCACACAACGAAGGCTTTGGGTTACCACCACTTGAAGCAATGGCAGCGGGATGCGTAGTGCTCTGCTCGAACACAACATCGCTTCCGGAAGTAGTGGGAGATGCTGCTATTATGCACGAAGCAGATAACGCAGACGCGTTTGCACAAAGCGTGATAGATATAATGGCAAATAAAGAAACAAGACAAGCTTTGATTAAAAAGGGAATAGAACGCGCAAAACAGTTCAGCTGGAAGGAATCAGCGACGAAGGTGCTTCAGCTGTACCGCAGCATATAACAGCGTCAGCAGTGTTATTACTAGCCCCACCCATAGGCCCGGTGGCGTATAGCTAAGATTTACGGTATTCTCTCCTGCGGGTACGTGCACGGTAAGGCGTTGGTTCTTTTGTACTATACTTCCTACATTTACTCTCCAGCCAGATGCATAATTTGTATTTATGCTTATATCTGAATCCTGTGATGATGTGTATGTGAAACTAATACTATTTGGTGTCCACGAGATTAATTCTGTTTGCACGCCATGTGTTGGTTGCATAAAATCTGGAGGATTATTTACATCTGATAATTGTATAACAGCTGAATTTGGGCCGATAACGGAGCAAAAAGAAAATGTTCCGTATCCCTTGAGCGTTGCGGCGTAGGCTCGCGGCATGTCATTGCCTATATGGCGAACATTGAATGTTTCATCGGTATATGTAATAGGCAATGGAGATTTTGGAATATTTTCAGTTACGCGAGAAATTCCAAAACCTTCTTCGGCAATGGGGTACGTAAGGCTAAGTAAGTCTATAGCAATAAAACCTATGACTATAAGTGAAATGACTGGTGCATATGAAGATTTTAGTAACAATATGCGTTTCATTCCAAAGCCGGCAAGTAGTGCTGCGCTGAGTGTTGTAAATAGGACGAGTCTGGAAATATTAGAACGGGGAAGAAACTTCATATAACCTAGCACGGGCTCAAATAACGGGCCAAGCGAAGACACTATAAGAGTTGTAAGTATACCAAAAAGTAATATACGAACAATTCGGGAAGATTTTACATACGATGCTCCAAGAAGAACAAGAGCAAATACTCCGTATCCTATATATGCTCCGTACTCGTGCCACCGACTGAGTTGATCTGGTATTATATATACATTCTGTAAATATCGTCCAAAAAAAATATCCCAGAGGTTCATAAACGTATATCCTGACCCTACAAATGCCTGGTCAGGAAATTCTTTCACCCAAAGTAGTGATGGGATGAGTTGGAAACTGCCTAAGCCAACCATCAAAATATACGAGTAAAATGAAATCTTTAGTGAGCTTTTTTTGTTTCTTACGAGCAAAGAAAGTGCGCCGAGTGCTACTGCCGTATAACTCAAGACATAAATTCCACCCTGTAATAGTGCAAACGTCAGAAATAATCCGCATAACAAAATCCATTTTTTTGTGTGCTTCGTATCTGCCCTGTATGCAGCAATCCAAGCCCATAATGCCCAAGGAACCCACATAAACGCAAAAATGATAGTAGTGTGCCCTTCGGTGGCTTTGAGCATCAACGAAGAGCTAAAGAGCATGACAAATGAAGAAACAAGGGCAGGAAAAGGGTCCAGTCCAATGCGTCTTGCCAAAAACAGCATGCCAATTCCTGTAATAATGTACACGAAAGATAAAGCTACTCCAGTACCGTTTTCTACGCCAAATATAAACTGGAGTACAAATGAGGGAGTAAGAACTGCAAATTCAGGGTCTCCGAGCGCAGCCGTTCCGCCACATATATACGGATTCCAAAGTGGAAATTGATGATATTCCCGAATGGTTGTTTGGTAAATATGTGAAAGCGAATGACGGTAATCCCAATCATAAATTCCCCAATCACCTGGTCTAAAAATATAGGGCAACGTTGAAAGAAGTGAAAATATGCAGATAATAAGTGCTGCTCCTATCCATTGCCATTTTATTTGCACCCGCGCGTAATACAAAAGGACAATGGAAAGTGCTAATGCAGTTCCGATATATATACCTTGTTTTGCTGCTGATGAAACAGGCTCCTTATAAAGTAGGGAATATACGAGCGCCTGACCCGGTGTTCCAATAAATGTATACGAGTCATTGGTGCTGGGCGTTATAAGAAGAAACACTTGCTCTTTTTGTGAAAACTTTTTTTCGTGGAAAAGCACATGTATAGCAGGACGATTATTTTGTGAATAAACCACCCTTTGCAGTCTCTTTTTCACCAGAATATTTCCGCGATTATCTTCTATGCGTGCGTTAAAAGTTGCCCCTGCCGTTGCTTCGTTTGCCGCGTATACAATTACCCCTGCAATGGGTTTATCATCGTGAGGAAGTGGAATACGAAGCGGTTTTACCTGAGAAACTTCTATTTGTGTTTCAGGGGCATCAAAAGCTTCAACAACTGCTGGGTCATATTTACCGGAAACAGACATAAAAATGGCAGCAATTCCGAGTATACAGATACTAGCAATACAGGCTTCAAGTGCATGATGTTTTGTGTACGACATATCAAAAGTGTATCATAATGAAACTATGAAAATTCTGTTCCTATCGGCCCACTATCCGCCCGAAGCTAAAGGTGGCGGGGAAATATCTACCCATATTATAGCTCAGGGATTGCAAGCACGTGGTCATATAGTAACGGTTATTACGAGTGGCCCAAAACAAAACGAACGTCATACCGACGGTATTAGGGTTATTACACTACCGCTTGATCTCAAGGGCAAGCCACTGTTTGAGCGCATGGCAAGCAAAAAGTCAGCAAATATTCTACGCAAACACATAAAAGACTTAGCAAGCTACGACGTTGTTCATGCGCACGATTTCCGAACTTCGCTCATGGTAGCGCAATTAAATCTCAAAAATGCAGTGGTTACTGCACGGGATTATGCGCAAATTTCTGGGTGTACAAACAATATTCAGGCAAACGGAAGCATAGACCCTGGTTGCCAAGGAATTCATGAATTCTACACATGCCATCGCATTGCGGAAGCTTCGTTTGTTCGCAAAATATTTCGTATGTGGCAGTATATGTATAATAGAAAATTTAGAAAACAAGCATTTTCGCAGTCTCCCTATCAAATTTTTATATCTGGTGCACAACAGAAAGTAATAGCAACACACCAAGATATTTCGCATCAGCATACAGCAGTTATATACAATCCCATTGCCGCGGAATATCTTGCAGAACCACTAAGCAAAGCCAAGGCCGGTAACGTGCTATATATAGGGCGTGTTGAAATGTATAAGGGGGTTTTAGTGCTGCTAAAAGCATGGAAAGAACTCATTAAAACAAATCAAACTGCTCATCTTACCATTGCCGGTAATGGCGCGCAGTATGAAGAGTACGAAAATCTTGCCGCAACTATGGGTATGCAGTATCGCATAACATTTATCCCCCATATCCCATACCATAGATTAAAAAGCCTGATAAATAATTCTGAAATTCTCGTTGCACCTCATTTATGGGTAGAACCGTTTGGGCGAACAGTTATAGAGGGTATGTCACGAGGTAAAATTGTTATCGCAGCAAACGTAGGCGGCCCAGCTGAAATTATAAAACAGGGTAAAACTGGTTTATTGTTCCAACGTGGCTCCGTAGACGAACTTAAAAAAACACTCGAACGCGCGCTTTCTATGAATCATTTTGATAAAAAAGAAATGGGCGTAGCGGCACGAGATTATGTACGTGACAATCTAAATATGGACAAAATAGCAGAGCAACACGAAGAGTTTTACGCGAAGGTGAAATAAAAAATGAGCCAGCTTTTGAGGGCCGGCTCGTTCTGTGTTATTCCAACGCTTAGCGTTGGAATGATTACTCGTTGTCTGCGCGGTCTGGTAGATCGAAATGATCCTCTTTTTCCATCTGCTCCAATCCATCGCATAGCCTCTCGCTCAATGAACGATGACTTGTAGCTGGCCATGGATTCTCCCAAGCCAGCGTAGTTGAACGGTTTCTTAGACGAGAACCATCACTTCTTTGTTGTTGACTTGTGCGGGACGCATCGTTCCTTTGCATGGTTAATCTCCCTATACAGTTGACTGAAAAGATCAAAACACTATAGGTTTATTATACTCCTATAGCTTAGTCTTGTCAAGCACCATTTGGACACTGATTTTGAGCAAGCTTTCGTGAGACGTGTTTCCTAAATTATTACCCTTTTCCGTGTTGTAGACGGGAATGGTACCATCTGCGCGTAGAACGGTGCTTTTGTTGCCCCGTGGGCCGGTTAATACTTCACTTGTTGGCCCAAACAGCCCTAGTGTTGGAATGCCAACCGCTGCTGCAATGTGCATGAGGCCGGAATCGTTTGCGAGGAAAAAGCTGCACTTTTTCATGATGGCTGCTGTTGTTAGAAGTGATGCGGAAATATCGTATGCAATTTCTCCATCTTTATTAATCATCCTGAGCATTTCTTGCTTATCTGCTGTTTCGTCTTTTCCTCCAAATAATAAAATACGAATATTCGGGTCTTTTTGAGCAAGTGTTTTTGCCACATCTGCAAAGTGTTCTAGTGGCCAGCGTTTCCACTCAAAGCCGACTGCGCAACCAGCGTGGATACCTATTAACGAGCTTTTAGCTTTTAGCTTGTAGCTTGTAGACGACAACATTGCTTCTGCTTCTTGTATATTCTGTTCTGGGATTTGGAGGGAATAGTATGGCGCATTTGTACTGCCAAGCCCTAATGGTTCTAGGAGGCGAATATTTTGTTCAATGTCGTGAATATTTTCTAATTCATCAACAGCATGAGTTAAAAATAGTTTTGAACGACGATTACTTCGTAGTGGGTAGGAATTCCCAATACGCATCGGAATGCCAGTGAGGAACATATACGCCGCACTTTTTACTAACTGCCCAGGGGATAGAACGATACCAATGTCGAAGTGATGTTTTCTTAATAATAAAATATTTTTTATGTGATGCATGATAGCATGCACTCGGCCCGCCAAATCGGCGGGCAGGTTTGCAACCTGCATTTCAATAACTTCGTCTATGAAAGATTGGGATT
>JAQBWN010000019.1 GCA_027624555.1 bacterium
ACTTAGCCTGAATGGATTAATAACATTTGTAAGTGATATGTTGAGTTATTCACGCCTACTAGCACTGGGCCTAGCTACCGGAATAATTGGCCTGGTGGTCAATTTAATTGCATCTATGGTGCAAGATAGTATTCCGGTTTTGGGAGTAGTGCTGGCAGGCGCGGTGCTACTGGTTGGACACGTGTTCAACCTTGGTATTAATGCGCTCGGAGCGTTTATTCACTCCGGCCGACTCCAGTTCGTGGAATTTTTCCCGAAATTTATGGAGGGTGGCGGGGTAGCATTCCGGCCATTTGGACGAATCGGCAAGTATGTCGATAATCCGAAAGATTTTATTCATTAATATAATTTTCACTATGATCGAATATGGTCTCACGATAGCAATAGCTGGTGCAGCAACAGGAGTAATCCTTGCAGGTATCGGTTCAATTTTAGGAGTACGCACCGTTGGGCAAGCAAGCGCAGGTCTTGTCTCAGAAAATCCTGACGCGTTCGGAAAAGTGTTAATTTTAACAGCGCTTCCAGGATCTCAGGGAATTTATGGATTCTTGGCAGCTGTTATTATCGCGAACAAAGTAGGGTTATTGACGGGAGCACCCATTGACATCTCTGTTGCGCAAGGATTTCAAATATTATTTGCAGCGATTCCTGTTGGAATATTGGGTATGTTTTCCGCAATGTTTCAAGGAAGGTTAGCTGCAGCCGGCGTACAGATAGTTGCGAAGAAGCCGGAAGCGGGCGGAAAAGGAGTTATCCTTTCAGCGATTGTTGAAACATACGCTGTGCTTGGGTTGCTTATAACTATCTTGCTTGTAAACGGATTAGTTCTTGCATAAATAAGTATGTCTCTTGCAGCACTTCGAGAAAAAATATTAAGCGAGGCAGTGGAAGTCGCTGCGAAAGTTTCGCGCGCAAACAACGTTGCAATGCAGGAAGAGCGTACGCGCGCGCTTCAAGAATTACATGCGTTGGAGGAGGGTATTGTGAGTGCGGCACACACAGAAGCAGAGCGCCTCACGCGAATAGTTCACCAACAAGCGAATCTGACTGGTAGGTCTTTGGTGCTTTCTGCAAAGCAAGAAGCTCTCACAAAAACCAAAGAAGCGTTTATTGCCTCCATAAAAGATTTATCTAAAGATGAGAAAAAACTCTTGCACAAGGCGTTGCTTGTACTAGTTCCCAAGGGGAAAGACGATGTTGATTTAGATGCAGATGGAATTGGCTTCGTGTTTCGTGGTGAGGGTATGGAAATGAACCTCACGATATCGCATCTTGCGGACCAAATTTTTTGGAAATATCGCTCAGAATTAGCTATAGAACTCTTCAGATAATATGTCCTACGTTGAAGCACCCTTTATAATCGCAGTTATTCGTTCTAAGGAGAAGAACCTTCTTGGAGATAACGAGATTACGCGTATGATGCATGCGAGTTCGCTCAAAGAAGCTCGTGAGGTGTTAATGTCGACTCCATATGCACCCTTTATAACGGGTGATATTTCTGTGCAAGATGGATTGACGAGTTACGCAGAAGCAGAATTTGGGTGGTTGAGTCGCAGTATCGAAAATAGAAAAATTCTTGCGTTTATTGGTGCGCGGTATGACATGTTGCATATAGCAAGCGGTATTATTGCGCTTGCAAAAGGAGAATTGCACATGCCGGCTATTTCTACAGTAGGGTTATTGTCTCAAAACACGTTACAAGAAATGATATTTACAGAAAGCTTTGAGGAAACTACTGCTACTGCTTTTTATGTCAATAAAATTGCGGTACAGAAAGAAGCGATTGCAAATAACACATGGTCGATGCCATTTTTGTTTGCAGAAATGCGAGATGCGCTAGAAGAGCTACTCGAGTCGCTTGCAACAACTCCATTTATGCACGCACTTGTATTGCATGTAAAAAATCATCATGCAAGTGATATTGCATTACGTTCGAATGGCTTGCCTGCAGACGCAACTGCGTACGAGTGGGAATGGGATGCAACGGCAATAGAACTTGCGCGCACGAAGCGTTTCGAGCCTACGGGACATGACCCGATAATTGCGTATTGGATTATTAAAGAGATGGAAATAAAAACAATTAATCTTTTATGTACGGCTATTGCTGGAGGGTTTACGAAGCAAGAAGCAACGGCGCTTATTCGTCCATTTGCACACGTATGAACACAACTGCTTCCCCAATTGCATATATTGGCCCGAGCGGAGCGGGCCTTGGATTCGCGCTTTCAGGAATTGCTGTTGCAGAAACTGATGACGCGAGCCATGCACTACAACTCGTAAAAGAATGGAAAGCAAACAATTCGTACCAAATTATTTTCATGGATGAAGGATTGGCGGACCCACACTTGGATGCTATACGATTATTGAATGAAGACTCTCTTCCTGCAATTATGCTCCTCCCGAACCCGTCGAAGCCAACGCATACGGCAGCAAAGAATTTGCAACAGTTAATGATTCGCGCAATTGGTTCAGATATATTTTCAACTTAATTTTTACCTCTATTTTATGACTACGAAGAATATTACAGGAGCAATTCAAAAAGTTTCAGGGCCGCTTGTTATTGCAGGAAATATGAGCGGAGCAAATATCCAGGACGTTGTGTTTGTTGGAATTGCAAAATTAATTGGCGAAATCATTGAATTGCACGGAGATAAGGCGTCTATTCAGGTGTATGAAGAAACTTCAGGATTGAAACCGGGAGATATTGTGGAATCAACCATGGAGCCTCTATCTTTACTGCTTGGGCCAGGAATGCTAGGTGCTATATATGACGGTATCCAGAGGCCGCTTGATGTAATTAAAGAAACTCATGGCGCGTTCATTGCTCGTGGTGCAGGAGCGCCAGCGCTAAATTTGGAAAAGAAGTGGAAATTTACGCCCAGCATAAACGTTGATACAGAAGTTGTCGGCGGTGACGTTTTAGGTACCGTTCAAGAGGGCGCTATTGTTCATCATGTGTTAGTGCCACCTTATGTAAGCGGAACACTTACTTCGCTTCACGCGGGAGAATTTACAGTAGAAGATACAATCGGTGAAGTGAAAACATCTGGAAAAAAAGTGCATGCGCTTCATTTGGCACAACGATGGCCAATTCGTACACCACGCCCAGTGCAGAAAAAGTTAATTCCAACTACCCCACTCGTAACTGGCCAACGCGTTATCGATACGTTTTTCCCAATTGCCAAAGGTGGTACATCTGCGATTCCTGGGCCGTTTGGTTCTGGAAAGTCTGTTGCTCAACAGCAACTCGCAAAATGGTCTGATGCAGATATAATTGTATATATTGGGTGCGGAGAACGCGGAAATGAAATGACTGATGTACTCCTAGAATTCCCGGAATTAACGGACCCGAAAACGGGAGAGAGTTTAATGAATCGGACTATTTTGATTGCGAACACATCCAATATGCCTGTAGCTGCGCGCGAAGCGTCTGTCTATACGGGTATGACAATTGCGGAATATTTTAGAGATATGGGGTACTCTGTTGCGCTTATGGCCGACTCTACGTCACGTTGGGCAGAGGCACTTCGTGAAATGTCTGGTCGCCTCGAAGAAATGCCCGGTGATGAAGGGTACCCAGCATATTTAGGTTCACGCACGGCGCAGTTTTATGAACGTGCTGGTATTGCGGATGTATTAGGAAGCCCAGCAAGGCAAGGGTCGCTTACGGCTATTGGCGCGGTGTCTCCTCCTGGAGGGGACTTATCGGAACCAGTTACGCAAAATACACTTTCGGTTGTAAAAGTATTTTGGGGATTGGAAGAGCGGCTTGCGTATAGAAGGCATTACCCTGCGATTAATTGGCTTACCAGTTATTCGTTGTATCTTGATCAGCTCGCTTCATATTTTGGTGAACATGCAGGAGATAATTGGAATGAATTACGCGTACAGGCAATGAGTATTCTACAGCAAGAGTCTGCGCTTGAAGAAATTGTACGTTTGGTTGGTCTTGAAGCACTTTCAAAGCATGAACAATTACTATTGCATGTGGCTCGAATTATTCGAGAAGATTTTTTGCAACAAAATGCGTACGACAGTGTTGATACGTTTACTTCATTGCATAAGCAGTATCGCATGCTCTCGCTTATTATCGACCTATATACGAAGGCGGATAATCGCCTCAAAGAACATGATTTTGCAATGCAGGTATTTCTTACTCTCCCCGTACTAACGGCAATTGCTCGTGCAAAGGTAGTGCCTGAACATGAAGTAGATAGTGCGTTTGATGCAATGCATACATCGGTTGCAACTGAAGTAGATTCGCTTATCAATCAATAGAAACATACTATGCTTACAGAATATAAAACAACTGCAGATATAACGGGGCCACTTCTCATCGTAGAGCATGTTGCTGGTGTGGGATACGACGAACTTGTTGAAGTAGAAATGGCGAACGGTGAAAAGCGTCGTGGAAAAGTTTTGGAAGTACACAACGATAAAGCTGTTATTCAAATGTTTGAAGGAACTTCAGGACTTAATATTCCGGAGACGAAAATTCGGTTTCAGGGTGATGTGCTCAAGCTTGCAGTTTCGAATGATTTGCTTGGTCGCACGTTTACGGGATCTGGCGCTCCACTTGATGGCCAAGCAGAAATTATTCCAGATGAACTGCGAGATATTAACGGGTCTCCTATCAACCCTGCTGCTCGCGCATATCCAAATGATTTTATCCAAACGGGTATTTCAACTATTGATGGAATGAATACGCTAGTACTTGGTCAAAAATTGCCGATATTTTCTGGATCTGGGCTTCCGCATTCGAAAATCGCAGCGCAGATTGCAAGACAGGCTACAGTGCCGTCGTCTTCGAGCAAAGAAAAAATTCAATTTGCTATAGTATTTGCGGCTATGGGAATTACGTTTGAAGAAGCGGAATTTTTCATCAATGATTTTACAACACGTGGAGCAATGGAACGCTCTGTGTTGTTTATTAATCTTGCAGACGACCCTGCGGTTGAACGTATTGCAACGCCTCGAATGGCATTAACCGCTGCGGAGTACTTGGCGTATACCAAGCATATGCATGTGTTGGTGATAATGACAGACATGACCAAATACGCGGAAGCGCTTCGAGAAGTAAGCTCTGCTAGAAAAGAAGTGCCAGGACGGCGCGGGTACCCAGGGTATTTGTATTCAGATTTATCAACCTTGTATGAACGAGCGGGCAGAATTCAGGGTGAGCAAGGTTCTATTACACAACTACCGATACTTTCTATGCCAGAAGATGACAAAACGCATCCAATTCCCGATTTAACTGGGTATATTACAGAAGGGCAAATTGTGCTGGCAAGAGACCTGCATCAAAAAGGAATATATCCGCCCATTCAGGTATTAGGTTCGCTGTCTCGATTAATGCCAAAGGGAATTGGAGAGGGTAAGACTCGAGAAGATCATAGTGGAGTTGCCAATCAGTTGTTTGCTTCGTATGCACGAGGGCAAGAAGTGCGGGAATTGGCAACCATTCTTGGGGAAGGGTCACTTACAGATACAGATAAAAAGTATTTGGAATTTGTGGAGCGGTTTGAAAAAGAATTTGTGCAACAAGGAGTAGATGAAAACAGGACGATAGTAGATACGCTAACATTAGGCTGGAAATTACTTTCCATATTGCCAAAGACGGAATTGAAGCGTGTAAAGAGCGAGCAAATAGAAATGTATGCGCATTAATCCTACACGCATGGAGTTGTTGCGTACCAAAAAACGTACGCAACTCGCAAAGAAAGGTCATAAATTGTTGAAAGACAAGCGTGATGGCTTAATGCGAGAATTTCTGAAAATTGTTCGCGATGCAAAGAGTTTGCGCGCGCAAGTTGATGAGCTATTACATGCATCCTTGAAGCATTTTATGGTGGCACAGGCTTCCATGCTTCCGGAGGCAGTCGCAATAGTTCGCGAGATGCAACCGTATGCAATTTCGTTGGCAGTATCTGAAAAAACAATGCTAGGCGTCACCGTTCCGCAGTTTGAAGTATCGCTTGAAACTAGCGACGAGCATATAGGCGTTTGGGAAACATCGCGAGAATTAGACATTGCGTTAGTTTCGTTTCAAAAACTTCTGCCACTTTTATTACAACTGGCGACAGTAGAAAAAACAGCAGAACTTCTTGCAAAAGAAATTGAAATAACAAGACGCCGTGTAAATGCGCTTGAATACGTACTGTTGCCTCAATTACAGCAAGTTACAAAATATATTCGTATGAAATTAGACGAACAAGAACGCGCCGCAATCATGACCGTCATGGCCGTAAAACGAAATATTCAAGCAGAGCGGTAAGAGCGAGCTTTGAGGAGGAAGTCTGTAGCCATGATATAAATTGGTCCGATGACGACATAAAACACTTTCATATGAACCGGTGCGTGGATTATTCCCATGTTAAATAGGCTCGGATAGTTGGAATTTAAGCGAATGTTGAGAACATAGTATCCGAATGCTTCGAGTGCGAATAGGCACACTAAATACAAAATAGTTATTATTATAAGTGGGTGTTTGGTTTTTATGTTTGTGTGAATAGTATATAAAATGGTTAGTCCTATAGTCCAAAGAACGAGCGGAAATACGTTTATGGTGTTGAATAGATACAGGTTATTGCCAATGTATTCGTATCTATTAAAAGACGTCCAAATGATTGTGATACAAAGCGCGAGCAGGAATGCGTACACGGTATTTTTTCGGTTCATGCAGTCAACAGTACCTGTATTCCTAAGGAGTGGGAAGCGGGTTCGGCGACGTTAGGATAGCGGTAGGTACACAACTTCTCGTTGGCTCTGTGCCTGGGATAAAGTATTCTGGTGTTCTACTGCCACAAAAGGGGCGAACAGAAATTCCTGCCGGTGGAATAAAGTCACGTAGAGGAAGTTCCGACAGGTACTGTTCCATTAAGTTTTTCCAAAGCGGAGCAGCTCCCACCGATGCAGGTGTGCGATACATTGGCGTGTTGTCGTTGTTTCCGATCCATACTCCAACGGTCAAATTTGGCGTGTACCCAACCGTCCATCCGTCTCGGTAATCTTGTGTTGTTCCTGTTTTTACGGCTGCCGGGCGAGAGATGGTTAGCAGTTGACCAAATACTTCTGCACGGGCCTTGTTGTCAGCAATGATGGATGAAATAATAAACGCTGCCTGAGGACTGAGCGCTTGTACGGGAGGTTTTTTCTCGAGCACTATTTCTTTTCCATACTTGTCATGTATTGCCGTGCTTGTAACTGTTTTGTGGAGCGTTCCATTGTTTGCCAATGCGCCGTATGCGGATGTTAAATCGAGTAGCGTAATATTTTCCGCTCCCAGAGCCGTTGAAGGGTTGTATTGCGCATTCTCACTCATAGTGGAAATTCCGAGGCGCTTTGCAAGTGCTACGACGTCTGGAATTCCTGTTTTTATAATTGTTTCAACTGCGGGAACATTAAGCGAGTTTGCTAATGCTCGGCGAACGGAAACGGATCCTCGAAACCTGCCATCATAATTTTGCGGACGATAGTTGCCTATAAAAGTTGTGGGAATATCGTGCAGTGGTGTAATCGCGGTAATTATTTTTTCTTCTAGTCCCGCGGCGTACACAATTGGCTTAAATGCTGACCCTGTTTGGCGAGGCGATATTGCCATATTTGCTTTTCCGTACTCTTCTTGAAACCAATCTGCACTGCCAACGAGTGCCCGCACCTCTCCGCTTGCCGGGTCAAGTACTACCGCAGCACCGTTCCCTACTCCGCTTGCGGCAAAAGAATCCACATGGTTTTTTACTGCAAGTTCCGCATGTTTTTGCCAGTCAAGGTCGAGAGTAGTGGTTACCTTCATTCCGGCTCGTATGACGGTTTCTTCTCCGTAGATGCGGTCGAGTTCCTCTTTTACCATAAGTGCAAAATGGGGCGCAGTTTTGTTTAAATTCGTCCCTCTTTTTTGGATTTTTATGGGGTCTTGGACTGCGGATTTTTTTTGACTAGCCGTGATATATTCCTGTTCTTCCATGTGTTGTAAGACCATGAGTTGCCGCTCTTGTACCATGTCTTCATCTGACGTGAGGGGAGAAAATGCAGCAGGAGCAGGGAGTAACCCCGCAAGAATCGCTGACTCACTCAACGTGAGTTCATGTGTTCCTTTGTTGAAGTATACTTTAGCAGCGGCTTCGATTCCAAATACGCCTTCGCCAAAATATGCCGAGTTCACGTACAGTTCTAATATTTCTTTTTTGGAATAATTACGTTCTAATTTTACTGCGATAATAATTTCTTGAAACTTTCTTGCGATACTTTTACTTCTTGTAAGTAGTGAATTCTTGACCAGTTGCTGGGTGATGGTAGATCCACCGTAGAGCACTTTTTCTTGCTTGATATTAAGATACAAGGAACGCGCAATTCCGCTTAGTGAAAATCCGTAGTGAGAGAAAAACCCTTTATCCTCAGCTGCAACGATAGCTTGCTGAGTATGCAGAGGAACACCAGAGAGGGGAACAAAAATGCGCGGGCGGGCACGGTCGAACGCAAAAAAAAGTTCTCCTGTTCTGTCGTACAACATGAGCCCAGTATCACCCTTATTCATAATTACGTCCTTATTAGATACGTCGTACGCCCGATACACGCGAATAGATACGGAGAGTAATACGATCAGTCCAAGAAACAGTGCTACGCGCAGCCAATACCAAATTTTCCTATTATTCCAATACATAGAGTATTAGGTACTATGTATTTTTTTGTTCGTATGTACAAGTCGACTTTACCAAGAGCCAAATATGAGGAGCAACAGCCCAAGTGCAATACGGTACCAGCCGAACATGCGTAAGGTATGAGTTTCTAAATAGTTCAGTAGCCATTTTACTACTGCAAGGGCAGTGACAAACGCAGCGAGCAGGCCTATAGCAAGTAAAAATATATCTTGATTGTTTCTAATAGCTTGTTGGGATACCGCTATATCAAAAATTGACGCCGCTAAGATAGTCGGGACTGCGAGGAGAAATGAAAATACGGCTGCGTCTTTGCGGTTGAATGTCAGCGCCATGAGTGCGAGTATTACAGCACCAGCGCGAGAAACACCCGGGATAACGGCAAGCGATTGCGCAATACCAACCATAAATGCTTCTTGATATGTGATGCTCGAAATAGTCCGAGTGAGCGGTTTGCTGAAAAGACGTTCAAATAAAATAAAAATTATTCCTATTGCAATAAACATACTAATTTGCAAAGCTGCGTGTTCAAGAAAGACGTTTTTAATAATGTTATATAAGAAAAATCCGATAATTGCTGTAGGGATAAACGCAATAAGCACTTTTTTTATCAGCGAAGGATTATTGCGCGTAGTTTTTGCAAACGATACAACCACGGCAAGAATAGCCCCAGACTGAATTGCCACTTCAAATAGTTTTTGAAAAGCATTGTGTTCTATGTTTAAAAACTTTGCAGTCCATATGAGGTGAAACGTGGAAGATACGGGCAAAAATTCTGTAACCCCCTCAACAATTCCCAAGATTGTAGCTTGTAGGATATCCATATTTGAATCGTACTAGATTCTGAGTGTTTTGGCTTGTGCAATGAGAGAAGCGAATTCTGCCATGCCTTGTTCCCAAAACGATTTTGCGTTCAGGTCTATGTTAAATACAGATGCAAGTTTTTCTGGAGACTTGGATCCGCCTGCGCTTAAAAATGCAATATATTGGGTAACGAATTTTTTCGGTGATTTTGCGTACAGTGAGTACAGCGAAAGCGTGAGAAGTGCCCCAAAGGCATACGAATATACGTAAAACGGAGTGTGAAATAGGTGTGGAATGAGGCTCCAGTACGTTTCTTCAACAGTTGGCATGCGCAGAGAACTTCCAAACATTTCTTTTTGATGCTTCTGCCAGAGCGCGTTGAACTGTGTGCTGGTGAGTTCTCCTTGAGACGCTCGAAGCATATGCGCTTCTTGCTCGAATCGATACATCGATATCTGCCGGAATATGCTGGCGATAAGCTCTTCGATTTTTCCCATAATAAGCGCAAGCTTTTCTTTGGGGTCTTTTGTTTTTTTGATTGTGTGCTCAAATAGTATTTTTTCAGCAAAGATACTCGCTGTCTCAGAAATAGTAATTGGCCAGTCGAACTGGAGAATATTTTGTTTGCGCGCGAGGTATGCGTGGATTCCGTGGCCTAGTTCGTGAGCAAGCGTTGATACGTCCCGTTTATTCCCGTGATAATTGAGAAGAATATACGGGTGTGTGTCTGGGGTTACGTACATGCAATACGCTCCAGAGCGTTTTTGCGGCGTGGATGCTACGTCTATCCAACGTTTGTTGAAGAACAGTTTCGCAATGTTGGCATATTTTGGTGAAAAATCAGTAAACGCTTCTAGAACTAATTCTTGTGCCTCACCAAATGAATGCGTCTTATTTTTTGTAGATATAGGCGCGTATTTGTCATACGAGTATAACGGCCCAATATGTAATACTTCGGTTTTAAACGCATAATATTCCTGTACAAGTGAATACGCCTGTGCAACCACATCGCTCATGGTATTTACCGCTTCTCTGGATACTTCATTTTCTAAGTGGCGCATATCTTCTGGTTTTTCAAACGAACGAAAAACCGCATCAATAGAAAAATCTTGCATAAGCGTATTGTACGTAAATGTGCTGTGTGCGAGTGTGCTTTTCCCAATTGCACCTATTTTTTGGGCAGCTGTTTTTCGTATTTCTCTCTTGGGGCTATAAAGCAAATTAAGCAGTTCGCTTACGGAATATTGCTTTGTTTTGCCTGCAATTTTCATTGCTATTTTCTGCGCCGTAAGATTCTCGTCTTGCAACCGAATAAATGCTTGTTTCCCCGTTAAGGATTTTTGTTGCAAAATATCTTCCGCAAGTTCCGCAAGGCGGTGCTTTTTTTCTTGTATTTTCTTTTCTAGAAAATGTTTGTACGGCGCAAGGGCGATGTCTATAACAAACGCTTCTAATTTTTTTGCAGGTATAGCAACAAGAGATAGTTCAAAAAATATAATCCTGGAACGAATAGTAGAAGTTTTTGTGACTATGTTTTGATACGCAGCGCCGTACGCCTCGTCTCCTGTATGAGTGCTGTGCTCAAGGTACGCGTAGCTTTCCACTTTTTGTATGCCAGATACTATACCAGAATATGCATTAAGCACGCTTCTTAGTGTTTCCGCAGAAATTTTCATGTTTACTTTTTTTCTCCATTCTTTTTCAAACGCAATTGCAGCAGCAGTAAGTGTTTCGAAATCTCGGTCGATTTTTGGGTCCGTAATGCCGTTATACAGGTCCGTTAAATCCCAGGTTGGAAGATTTTTTGTAGTCATTGAACTATCGTACTCTAAGTACAAATAGAGAACAATAAAAAACCACCTTTTAATTTTTACCTTGTCGAAATAGGCTCCTTCGCAAGTAGTGTGCGCATCTCTAGCAGTTCTTCAAAAAGGGAATGAATGTTTTCTTGCTGTGAATGCGAGAGTGGCTCGTCATATCGAATGGAAGTTAATGTGTTGAGAAATTTGTAGTACATCCCGTTAAAACGTTCGTGAAGTGCTTGCATTTGCGTGCTATATACGCCCATTGGCTCTCCGAGCGAAATAAGTTCTGTTAAAATCGAATTATCATGAGTGTGTTTTACCTTTGCATGGGGTGAATACAACGTAACAAATGATGCGGGTGAAAGTTCGGTGAGGGTTTTTTCCATAGGCTTTTATGCTTTTATAGTATACTTTTTTCTATGTTTCGTCACTTGCAATTTAATTGCATCTGTAATACAGTGTATGTATGACAGATTTTACTGATGCATTACGAGTAGCAAAACAGCGGGTTACGCCTAGTAGGCTTGCGGTGCTGGAAGTGCTCGAGAAAGAAAAACGTCCGCTTAGCGTTGAAAAGGTTATTAGCTTAATTGGCGAAAAAAATATTGATTATGTAACTGCATATCGGACAATTACGATGTTGAAGAAAGCAGGGCTCGTGAAGCAAATTGATTTTCAGCATAATCATGCGCATTACGAACTCGCGTCACTGGGGGATCATCACCATGTAGTGTGTGTGAAATGTGACAGGGTTGCTGATGTTGTGAATTGCGGTATAAAAAAAATGGAAGAAGCGGCACTTGCAGAAAGTGGTTTTCAAAAAATTACTGAGCATGCGCTAGAATTTTTTGGGGTGTGTAAGAAGTGTACGGTATGAAAAAAAGTATTGTATTTTTGGTAGGGGTTGTGATCATATTTGGATTACTTCTCTACGGTATTTCGTATCGTTTTCAACAACAAAACCAGCCAGTATTTCCTAACGCTCGCATACAAGTAGTTGCATCGTTTTATCCGCTTGCGCATATGGCAGAGCAGGTTGGAAAAGAACGGGTTGACGTGTTGAATCTTACCCCTGCCGGTTCTGAGCCACATGACGCAGATCCGTCTCCGCGAGATGTTGCTACGTTGCAAAATGCACAGATGTTTTTGTATAACGGAGCTGGTCTTGAACCGTGGGTTTCACATCTTCTTCCTGAGCTTACGCAAAAGGGAGTTCGTATTGTTGAGGCAACTAAAGACGTACCGTTGCTTGCTGGCGATCCTCACGTATGGCTTGATCCGTTACTTGTAAAAGAACAGGTAAACACCATTGCGTCGGTGTTCGCAAGCGTAGATGCTCAACATGCAACAGAATATCGTGAGAACGCAAGAATATACACGCAAGAACTTGAAGCGCTTCACCAAGAATTTACCAAAGGTCTTGCAACGTGTGTGCGACGAGATATTGTGACGTCTCATGCGGCATTTGCATATATGGTGAAACGATACGAATTGAACATGATTCCTATTGCAGGACTTTCTCCCGAAGAGGAGCCTACCCCGGCGAGACTTGCTGAGATTTCGAATCTTGTGGAAGATAGTGGTGTTACTCATATCTTCTTTGAGACACTCGTGAGTCCAAGGCTTGCAGAAACAATTGCGAACGAAACGGGTGCACAAGTACTCGCGCTTAACCCACTCGAAGGGTTGAGTGACGAAGAAATTGCAACAGGAAAAACATACATCAGTGTGCAGCGTGAAAATTTGCACGCACTGAAAATTGCACTTGGTTGCATATGAGCAAAGCACTTGTCACTTTTGATCATGTAGTGTTCTCCTACGGTAGTGAGAATGTTGTTGACGATGTTTTATTCTCAATTAAGGAAGATGATTTTATTGGCCTTATCGGACAAAATGGATCAGGGAAAACGACGCTGTTAAAGCTCATGATTGGTTTACTTGAGCCAAGCAGTGGAAGAATTTCTCGGCTTACCAAGCATCTGGTTGGGTACGTTCCGCAAAAAAGCTCACAGACGGAGCAACAGTTTCCAATTACCTGCGAAGAGATTGTGCTTCAAGGAAGAGTTGTGCAACGAGGACTTTTTCGCATGCTGACTTCCCATGACCGCAAAAAAGCACAGGAAGCATTAGACGCTGTCGGTCTTTTGGATAGAAAAGATGCATTACTCCGTGAACTTTCAGGGGGGCAACAGCAGCGTGTGTTCATAGCGCGTGCACTTGCGTCTGAGCCAAAGCTTCTTATACTCGACGAGCCGACGGTAGGGGTCGACGAAGCATCTCAAGAAGAGTTTTATATGTTGCTTGCGCTTTTGCGAAGAGAGAAAAAACTTGCGATTGTTATTGTTTCGCACGATGTGGAAGTGGTGGTCCGTGAAGTAAACAGTTTGTTGTGTATGAATCGGAAGCTCGTGTACCACGGAAACCCAGAACAGTTTGTAGAAGGTAATTATGCACAGCAAATGTACGGTAAGGGGAGAAAGTTTATTCACCATAATCACTAGCGAATATGCTTGAAATTTTCGAGTACAGCTTTATGATCCGTGCGTTTACTGCGGGAACGATTATTGCAGTATTGGCGCCACTCATCGGCACGTTTCTGGTGGCAAGGCGATATTCGTTGATTGCAGATAGCTTAGCCCATGTTTCTTTAGCTGGAGTAGCTATTGGGCTTATTACGGGCATGTATCCAATCTATACTGCGCTTATTACTACTATTATTGCTGCTTTATTTATCGAACAGTTGCGGTCGAGTAAAAGACTATCGGGAGAGTCTGCTCTTGCCATCTTTTTGTCGGGTGGATTAGCCGTTGCAATTACACTTATAGGTCTTGCAAATGGATTTAACGTAAATCTTTTTTCTTATTTATTCGGCAGTATTACTACAGTACAAGCTATTGATGTGTGGGTTATTGCGAGTCTTGGGCTGGTAGTTGGGGGAACGATTATCGCGCTTTATAAAGAACTATTTTTTCTTTCGTTTGATGAAGAGGTTGCCATTGTGCAAGGTGTTCGAGCAAGGGTATTAAATAGCATATTGATGATAATGACTGCGATGACTGTCGCACTTTCTATGCGTATAGTGGGTGCGCTGTTAGTTGGCGCACTTATGGTGATTCCTGTAGTTGCAAGTATGCAAATTGCGCGAAGCTTTAAGGCAACTGTATTGTATGCCGTGTGTATAGGTTTTGTATCTGTGTGGGCGGGGTTATTCGCAGCGTATTATTTGAATATCCCAGCCGGCGGAGCAATCGTTTTATCGTCGCTTGGAATACTTGGTATCTCGATGATATTGAGGCGATAACTACAAAGGAGTACAATTTTTGTATGAGTTTTGAGCGACCACCCGTAGCATCGCCAGATACCAGTAAGAACGAATCTCGAGAGACTCGCATCGACTTTTCTCCAGAAGTCTTTTTTACGACAGAAATAGGGATCGTTCGGGATATAGCGCTTGAAGAGGCCGGAGTTAGGCCCGGTGAAAACCTTACGAGAGAAAAGTTACCATTATATTTGGATTGGTTTGAAAAATATAGAGAGCTTTATTTGCGCGTAGCAGAAAAGCAGCATGAGCCCGAGGATGCAAAAACAATTATTAATGTTGCATTTCATAGCTGGATGGCAAATGATCTTGCACTATTTGCAGGATGGAAGAGCCGTGAAGGGAACATACGTCATGGAGAAGTTCAGTTGTCAGAAAAATTACAACACGATATCGCATGGCAATCAGAGGCTGTTCATTATCTCGCAAATATAAACGCTGCACATGACGGAACCCGTGAGAAATCTCAACAGATTTTCGACACTGCGAAGAAGTTTTGGGAATTTCAAGCTCGTGTGCGGAACATGCGCCCAAATTCCGAGGCAGCTCGTTATTCCTTTGAGAAAGTTAAAAACGGAGTATTGCGCCCCGTTGCTTTGGAATATATTTTGCATACATTAAATAAGTGGGAAATAACGTTTGAACAAGATCCGCGGGTTGATGCTATTGATAAGATAGATATGATCGCAACAAGTCCTGAAGGGAATACTTTTTTTATTCAGGTGAAGCCTGCAAGTTTTGATGATGTTGAAACCAGAGAGCGCGGGTGGTATTCCCGCGATGTGGGAGTATCTAAAGAAAATGAAGATTATCTACATGAGTTTCAGGCCGGAATTTTTCATTACGCTCATGAGCATAATATTTCACAACAAGACTCTATTGGGGTGTACATTGAATTATCGGCTGGGGAGCAATTTATACATAAAATGACGGGTATGCCGAGTAGAGAATTTGCCAATGATATAGCTTCATATTTTAAGAAGTTAAATAATCAGAGAAATGAGTTTAAGAAAAATTCTTTACATAATGATAAAGCAGCTTGACTTTATATGCATGCTATGTTAAAAAGTATTTCTCAGTTTACGCAACGTTCTTTTTCATACGGGAGGTTTTATGAATAGTTATCGTCCAATATTGAAGATAGATGCTTCTTGCGAGGAGGTGCAACAGCTTTTGCCACGCTTTATAGCTGACGCCAGTAGCATCGCTGTCGGAGAGCGAGGCACAATTATTCAGCATCTGGCGGACTGTAGCGATTGTCGAGTCGTTTACAGCAAAACTATTCCCGCTAAAAAAACCAAAGGCGACGAATAACGAAGCTCTTGTACATGAGGTACAAGAGCTTTTTTCTTTTTGGTTATACGTGGTCCAATCTGGTACAATTTTTGTATGATGCTTGAAATTGCGTTTGCTGTTATTTTGCTATTATTTGTACTTATTAGCATTATCCTTGAATACCATTGGAAAAAATACGTACATAATTTCAAGATGCTTTTTGTGATGCGACTGTTCTACTATGGCGGATCAGCATTTTTTGTTTTCGTTATCCTAGCAGTGCTATTAATAGATGTATTCGGTTTTGTGCGACTATGATCACGCTTCAGCCAGGCGAAAAGATTTTAATGGAAGTGCACAAGCACTGGCTTGGAATCGTAACCCATGCTGTTGCACTGTTTGGTATGACTATTGCACTTCTTGCAATTATTCCTTTCGTGCAACTGTATTTATTTGAAATGATATTGTTGCATGAATTGCTTGTTGTGGGGGCTCTGTGGGTATGGTTTGTGTGGATGATGTTTTTTGTAATGTGGACAAATTATTATTTGGACGTGATTATAATTACCAATCAAAGATTTATAGATATGGAGCAGCTTGTTTTGTTTTCTCGGGATGAAGTGATAGTCCCACTTGAGCAAATTGAAGATATAAAAATTGAGGTCAATGGCGTACTTGCAACGTTGCTTCGGTTTGGAAACCTACAAATTCAAACGGCGGGTGCAACTAAAGAAACAATAGTGAAAGGCATCATGTATCCAGATCAACTACGGGCTTGCTTGGAAGGGGCGGTATCGAACAGAAGCAAGAGTGATACAATAAAAGCATGAATCATAAAAAAGCCCAGGCAAAATTACACTGGTATGCATATACAACAATACTTAGTTTTGTACTCGTTTTTATAGCCATAACAGCATTCCCTACCCAAGAAATATTACTTGACCTTGGCTTAGCAGGCCCCATAGGCGCATTGTTTGCTGGAATGCTTTTTGTGTCCAGTTTTACTGCAATTATTGGAACCTTTTTTATAGCTGCTTTAGCGGAAGCAATGCCTCTGTGGCAATTAGTTCTGATAGGAGGGTTGGGGGCATCGCTAATTGACGTACTGCTATTTCATTTAGTTCGGCACACCGTATTTGAGGAGATGAAGCCCCTTATGTATAAGTGGAGACGTCGCCACTTTATGCGCGTTCTTCATTCGAAATATATTAGTTGGACCGTGCCCTTACTTGGTGCGCTTATTATTATTTCTCCACTTCCCGATGAAATAGGGGTGAGCATGTTAGGAATTTCTAATTTAAACACACGTAAATTCGCCGTTTTGTCTTTTGCGCTTAATTGTTTTGGGGTGTTCTTAGTAGCTGTCACAGCGCGCGCAATTTCGTAGTATACTTATTTGTATGACCTGGGTTGTGTACGCAATTTTATCTGCTTTTTTTGCATCGCTCGTTGCCATATTTGGAAAAATTGGAATAAGGGGAGTAGATAGTAATCTTGCCGTTGCGCTCCGCACTGTTGTAATCGTATTTTTTGCTTGGGTTATTGTTTGGTTTCAAGGAAACGTTGGTGATATATCAAAAATTTCAAAATATTCTTTTGCCTTTATATTTCTCTCCGCAATTGCAACTGGGCTTTCGTGGATGTTTTATTATAAAGCGTTGCAAATAGGGGAAGCGTCTCGTGTTGCGCCCATAGATAAATTATCTGTAATGCTAACCATTATTCTCGCATTTGCCTTTCTTGGAGAAAAACCGACACTAGGAAACGTCCTTGGTGGAGTGTTCGTTACGATTGGGGTTTTGATTACAGCTCTCGTAAAATAGCCGTATACTATATATATGAAACACGACAAAGAGCTCGAACCTGAACTATACAAAGTAGCGCGAGAAAAGGGTACAGAAGCGCCGTTTACGGGAAAATATGTAGACGAGCATGCAAAGGGAATGTATGCATGCGCGATATGTGGCAACGAGCTATTTTCTTCAGATACAAAATTTGATTCTAGTACTGGTTGGCCAGCCTTCGCCCAGCCTGCTGGCGGGGCTTTGGCCGGCAAGCCCGCCAATATTCTTCTTACAAAAGACACGAGTCATGGCATGGTTCGAACAGAGGTTAGTTGCAAAAAATGCGGCGCACATTTGGGGCATGTGTTTGATGATGGCCCGGCGGAGGCAGGCGGTAAGCGGTATTGTATAAACTCGGTATGCTTAGATTTGAAAGAATCGTGATATAATTTAAAGAGAAATATATTATTAGTACAAAGGAGGTGAGTCGTATATGAACTTCAAATTAATACAAGAAGCAGTAGCCCAAGGCTTACAACCAGCAATCCCGTTCTCGAATACGGCTCGAGGAGGGTTAATCCCTTCCGTGCTCAATATCGTAAATGGCCTCCTCGTCGTAGCCGGTATCGCAGCAAGCATCTATTTAGTAATAGGCGGTATTAGATATATCACTTCTCAAGGAGAAGAAGACCAAACAGAACAAGCCAAGAGCACTATTTTATATGCTCTTATCGGACTCATCGTCATCGGCCTCTCCGCAGCACTCGTCAACTTTATCATTGGAACAGTGGCGGTAGCGTAGTCGAAGGGCGAAACTAGTGTGTCATCCCGGCCCGTGAGCCGGGATTTACGCGTGAACACAAGAACCAAAGAATATGACGTGTGTACAACAATATCTCCTTTCCATGCTACAATACAGCACATGCCTTCAACCCCAGAGCAGCATCGTATCTTCCTCGTAG
>JAQBWN010000038.1 GCA_027624555.1 bacterium
TTTTTTCGTCAACGATTAATTCGGCCATGCTTCCGCGATTTATAGCAATTACAGGGGTTCCGCACGCCATAGCTTCCACTACCGATAATCCAAACGGCTCATCGAAATTAATCATATGGAGCAGTGCAGAAGCCTTGCCGAGAAGTTTACTGCCTTCTTTCATATCTACATTTCCGACGTATTGAACATGGGTATTGTCTATATGTGGTTTTACTTCGCGATCAAAGTATTCCTGGTCTTGTATTAAGCCAGCAATGATGAGTTTTTTTTCTGTTCTTCTTGAGACTTCTATCGCTTCTTTCGTTCCTTTATCCGGGTGGATTCTTCCAAAAAACAGCAAATAATCTCCATGGGTATTTTGAAACGTATAGGGCGAGATATCTATGCCGTGGTATACCGTAGCTGCGTAGTCGAGTGTTGGGTGACGATTAGAATCGCTGATAGAAACATAGTGAGTATTTTCATTATATTTTTCATATACTGGAATGATCGTAGGGGAAGAGAAGCCATGAATTGTTGTAACTATCGGAGTCTGCACAAGTTTTGTGTATGCGAGTGGAGGAAAGTCAAAGTTGTTGTGGATAATATCAAACTTTTCCGCCTGTTCGAAGACGTTGGAAATATGAAGAAGATCCCATACTTTTTCGTTCATCGTTACATCTTCTCGATACCCCCTAGGCGCTACTGCTTCAAGCTTTGCTGTTGTTACGGCGTCTTGTGTAGCAAACAACGTAACGTCCACACCTTTTTTTACAAGACCCTCTGTTATAGACGAGACGATTTTTTCCCATGGTCCATATTCTTTTGGGGGAGTGCGCCAGGCAATTGTGGAAAGCATCGCGACGCGTAGCGGACTTGAAGTGTTCATACTTTTATGGAGTTTCTTGAATTGCTAGGTCAATATCTTTCATTTGCAAAATTGCACGCCCTATAACTCGGTCCGCGCCACCATAATAAATCCATAGTTCATCTCCCTCTATTATTGCTCCGCATGTATACACAACGTTTGGTACAAACCCTACTTTTTCGTACGGAGTTTCTGGTTCGAGGATTGGGCCAGTATGCCACAGCAGTTTGCTCGGATCTTCCTTGCTAAATAGCATGAGTCCGAGGCGGTATGCACTTGTGGTATCCACGCCATGGGAAACCATAAGGTTGCCCTGAGGAATACTAATGGGCTGAGAGCCTAATCCGAATTTTAAACTTGTCCATGTATCGTGTTCCGGCCATGAGATTTCTTTCGTTCCAAACCACGAAGAAAAATCTTTCGTAAAGCTTACTTTTAAAACGGTGCCTCCTGGAACAAACTCCCTGTAATAGATGCCAAATGCACCATCTATTTTTTCAGGAAGGAGAGAGGCATTTTTCGCAGGAATGTCGGGTAAGATAACACCATGATGAATGAACGATTTAAAGTCTTTGGTAGAATGCATCCCTGTCCGCACGCGCCAAGGGATATAATCTTCTTTACTAACGTCTGATTGTGTTCCGATTTTTTTGTATGATGCCGACGTATGAACGATATAGTATGTATCTTCGATTTTTGTTACACGCGGGTCTTCAATTCCAATGCGTTCAAATTCGTCAGTTGGGTCAGTGTCTATAATTGGATGGTCATACAGTTTGAAGTCAACACCGTTGTTGCTAGTGGCAATTCCTAGTCGGGACATTCTGTAGTCGTCGTATGCCCGATAAATCAAAACAATTTTATCCCGGTATTTTGTAACCCCCGCATTAAAGATGCCGTTTCGTTCCCACCAGTGCAGGTTATCTGCGCGGGGAATGATGATAGGCTCTAGAGGGGAGCGAGTAGCGCGAAGTTGAGGCATATAAAAATAATACCAGAGGCATGCTATCTATGAAAGTTACGGTATTATTGCCAATTTGGTTTTTCCACGCTGCAAAATATACCAAGTTTTTGTCGTTTAGTTCAAATGTGGGTATTTGGTAGATAATAGCCTCGGTTGCATCAGGTGCCGTGGTCTATTGTTTTGAATTGAAATGCTTTCATACTATTGTAAAGTACTCCTGAAAAACCGTCCCTGCCCAATCCTGGAAATCAACTGGTTTTAGTTTGTTCATTTCAACCCACTGTGGATTTTCAGCCTCGTCTCGTTTTTCATTTTTAGAATCAGATAATAAGAATGTTTTTGGGGTGCATATATAGATAAAAGAAATGTTCTGAAATGCCTTATCCCATGGGTCGTAATAGAAAAAACTCTCCTGTACTGTAAATAGCCTTTGTGCTTCTACTGCAATACCTGTTTCTTCTCGTAGCTCTCGTCGCAGGGCCTCCTCAATTTTCTCGCCTTTCTCAATTTCGCCACCAGGAAAAAACCATTTATTAGTACTTTTCGTATTAATTAATAAAATTTTATTGCCATGAGTTACTATGCCATATGCAGCAGGGCGCATAATCAAATCCTCGGCTTCAACCATCTTTTTCTTGCCGTGAAGGGTTGTACATTCAATCATAATGCTATTTGCCTATCTAAATATAC